>CAMPYS010000026.1 GCA_946998295.1 uncultured Prevotella sp. | reverse complement strand
GAGAAGTGTCAGCCCTAATTTATTTTGTTTGA
Organism: uncultured Prevotella sp.; assembly: GCA_946998295.1. Classification (GTDB taxonomy): domain Bacteria; phylum Bacteroidota; class Bacteroidia; order Bacteroidales; family Bacteroidaceae; genus Prevotella. Next base: position 26,865 of record CAMPYS010000026.1, on the reverse strand, counting down.
AAAAGTTTTACCGGACAGCAATATATTGTATTCTTTAATAAACTATTTTAGTGATTCTTTTTACAGGTAATTTTTCTTTACAATTACTGCTTTGTTTCTATTATTATTGTTTATTTTTTGCCACTCGCAAAGGTGTTCAAAATAGAAAGATTTTCTTTTTTTACAAAGTACTAACTTAGGCTAAGTAGAAGTTTACAATTATGTCAAAAGTAGACTTTAGTTTTTGCATACAAAAGCAACGCAAAAAACAAGGAAATAAAGGTACGATAAGACCAGTTAGTTTGTCAGTCTTAAAAGCACTAAAGCTAAAAAAAAAAGCACTAAAGCTTTCACAAAAAAGCTTTAAAGGTTTTAGCAAAAAGCTTTAGAGCTTTTTGCAGCTTACTCATAAGCTTTTAATCGCAAAGATTGGTAGCTTCCTCACGCAGATATAGAGCTATCGTATAATAACCATTACATACCGTTTTTAAACTGTATTATTTAGTTATAATATAGAGTTGAAAATTTAATATCGTAATGATGGACATAGCAATGAAACATTAAGTTCTACATGTTGTATACGCACATATTTATAATAAGTGTTAAAATATCCACAAAAACAAAATATTTGTAGCTTGGTAGTTACTTTGTTTGATAATTTATTGTAAATTTGACAGTGTAAACTTAAATATAGATTCAATGTGTTCACCAAAATAGTATTAACCTCTAACATTTATAGATATGAGAAATTTATTACTCTTACTAAGTGTTGTTTTCATCTACCTGTTTCCAACAGTTTCATTAGCACAGACTGCTAAAAGTGTCTCAAAAGACGATGCGTTAGCCATAGCTCAAAAACAATTTGTAGATAAGGATGTTGATACTACTTTTGTCGGGAAAATGAAGGCTGCTATATTGAATCGTCCTGTTTACAAGTATTCACTAAACCCACCCAAAAGCAAAAAAGACGACCATGCTTTTGTGGCTATAGACATAATATCAAAGGCAGGAAGCTTGGCTCGTATATTAGGAGACAGAATTTATAATGTAGACTCGTTGGTGATAAGAGGAACTGTGGATACTACTGATATTCGTACTCTGTGGGATGCTTCTTTAAAAGGAAGGCTTTCAGTCATAAATCTTGAAGATGCTGATATAGAAAACAATATCATTCCAGAAATGGCATTTTTCCGTAAAGAACAGATAGCTCCCGATATGTCATATATTACCACCTTAAATCTAAGGAGAATCATATTTCCTGAGGGACTTAAAGGTATTGATGAGTCGGCTTTCGCTTACTGTGTCAATCTTGAAGAAATAAACATACCGTCATCCTTAAAGTATTTAGGACCTTCCGTATTCTCAGATTGTGTAAGGCTCAAGACTGATCCTTTGGTATTTCCTGAAGGTTTTGAAAGGATTGATCAACTTGCTTTTTCAGATTGCTATAATTTGAAAGGACGAATCGTGTTGCCATCTACCATTAAAGAAATAGGTGATGGCGCTTTTTCCAGGTCAAAAATTTCGTCTATCAATTTACCAGAGGGACTGGAAAGAATGGGGGATGCCGCATTTTACGCATGCCGTCTAGAAGAAATATGGATTCCAAATTCATGCCAAGACCTATCTGGCTCTACTCTTTTTCAACAGAACTATTTCTTGAAAAGAATACATTTACCAGAAGGATTAGACAGGATTCCTAATAATTTAGCCTCTGCTTGTTTGAAACTACAAGAAGTAAATATACCATCCTCTGTAAAAAGTATTGGTAAAGAAGCTTTTGAAGACTGTAATTCATTAAAAAAGATAGAGTTACCAAATGGACTTGAAACGATAGAAAAAGATGCCTTTTGGCATTGTGACTCTTTGGAACAGATTGTCTTTCCTGCAACATTGAAAATATTGGGGCAAGAGAGTTGTTCCTACATACCAAAATTAAAACGTATCTATTGCATGGCCTCCGAACCTCCTGTATGTGAGGAAAGCACCCTTAATCCTGGGTTTTCTCCATTTGGAACATACAATTCAGATTTCTATTTAAGTACTCCCAATGACATTCCTATTTATGTTCCTGTCGGTACTGCTGAAAAATACCGAAAGGCTTGGGGATGGAATTATTTCACTAATTTTATAGAAACGAATGATTTCCCGACAGCAATACGTAATGTCAACACAGAGTATAATGATTCCAATAATTGTTTTTATGATTTAATGGGCAGAAAAGTGATAAATCCACAAAAGGGAAAGATATACATAAAAAATGGAAAAAAGATGATATTTGCTTATTGATAAAGTAGAGGAGGAAAAGTAACATCTTTTTCTTCTCCTAATTTACTATCCAAGCATAATAGCCATAGTTGTTATTCTATTACTATTCATTTAGTTTTTCTTTCTATTGCGGTCTGATAAAACTTTTATTGATGTATAAAATTAAGGCTGACACTTCTAACGAATTGCCAGCCCTTTTGGTTATCTTTGTTTTGCTAAATAAAAATATAACCATGAACAAAGGTTGTCATTTTCTCGGACAGTAATAATTTAGCAAAGAAAATGATATTATAAGTATAAAGATAAAAAAAATAGGATGTGCCTATTTTGACACATCCTTATATAGAGTAATATGGTTGAGGTGCCTAGCGGAATCGAACCGCTCTACACGGTTTTGCAGACCGTTGCCTAACCGACCGGCCCAAGCACCAAATCGTTTTATAAGTTTCTTTAATTTGGTTGCAAATTTAGTAATAATATTTATCATGTACAAATTATTTTCGATTTTTTAAAGATATAACAATTATGATATTTTTAGAATTGAGAATAAATGAATGGTTGAATATTATTTTGACTGAAATTAATAGCTGCCTGAATAATAACAATAAAAAGTAATAACTTAAATATCCAATTAGCATTTATAAATTTATTTTCTATCCATTTATAATCTTCTTCTCTAACAGCTAATAGCTCTAAACAAATTACTAGTAATATTAAATATAGTGGGCGTGTCATTAAGAAAGGATAAAAGTCTGATATACTAAAATTGTATATAATATTATCAATAATAGAAAATACTGTGGAAATATTAGGGGAACGAAAAAATATCCATGCAAAGCTGACATATAAAAAAGTAATTCCCCAACTTAATATCTTAAACCATAAATAATTCGAGAATAAATTCGGTATTTTTTGTAATAGTAATTTATGAATTATAAGTCCTATTCCATGCAAAAGCCCCCATATTAAGAACATATTTGAAGCTCCATGCCATAGTCCTGCCACTATCATAGTAATAAAAATATTTATTCCAATACGATAAATAGCCTTTCTATTTCCCCCTAAAGGTATATAAACATAATCTTTAAACCATGAAGACAAGCTTATATGCCATCTATGCCAAAACTCTGTTAAATTTAAGCTTTTATATGGAAAGTTAAAATTTTGTTTTAATTTAAATCCCATCAATGCAGACAATCCTATAGCAATATCACTATATCCTGAAAAATCACAATATATTTGTAATGCATAGCCAAACACAGCTAATAATGTTTCAAATCCAGAATAGTTCATTGGAGATGTGAATATCCAATCATTATATTGTGCTAAATAATTTGCTATTATTGCTTTTTTTATTATCCCTATACTGATAAGCCATACACCTTTGTTTAATAGTAAATAATTATTAAACTTTGGTTTTTGAATCTGTGGTAAAAAGTCTTTTGCTCTTACAATTGGTCCTGCAATAAGTAGTGGGAAAAAAGTTAAATAGAATATATAGTCAAGTAACTGTATTGGCTTTTTAAAATAACCTTTATACGTATCTACAGTATAACTAATAGCTTGAAATGTGTAAAACGATATACCTATTGGTAATATTATGTTAAGTGGATGTAAATTGGTTATAAATATTTGGTTCAAAAGTTCAATAGAAAAATTAGTATATTTAAAATACAGTAAAGGGATAAGCTCTATTAATATTATTATTGATAGTCCTATTTTCCTAATTTTTCCTCGTCTCAATATTGTTATCTTAGGGGTTAAAAGCCAAGATAATATGGTTGTAAAAATTAATATAACAAATAAAGCTCCATTTGCTTTAAAAGCAAAAAATAGAGAAAACAATAATACATAAATCTTGTATAAAATAGGAGTTTTATTACTAATAATTATATATCCTACAAAAAAAAATACAAATATAGCCATAAAGGGAACAGAGCAAACTGTCCACCCTTTTTCTTGTGAAGATAGAAAGTCAAGAATAGAATTTAATACATAGTTAAAGTCCATAATTTATATAGTTAAAAATAACCTTCAAAAGCTGGTTGTAAAAGTTTGGTGTTTGTAGCTTTATGATGTTTTTTAGGGTAAAATAATTTTATCTCGCTATTCTCTTTTTGTTTCATCATAAAATGTATGACTTCATTCATCCAATAAGCGGCTGAATTTCGTGTTGGATGATAATGGTCTAAACCTCTCCTTAACTTTAAAGGTCTACTATCATAAAAATTTGATTTAGGGGTATTATACTTTATAATATTAATAATCCCTGTATCGCCATTCCATGGGGCTGGACTTATCCACAAATAAGGTATTTTATCTATTTTAGTTATAATTTTCTTTACATATTGTTCTCTTTCGTTCAAATCATTTACAAAAAGTTCATTGCTACCTAAACAAATAATTATATAAGATGGTTTATATCTATTGATAAAATATTCAAGTGTATTAGTTTTTGCCCATTTTTCAGTTGTTGATCCATACCATATTACAGTATATAATTTATGTCCATTATCCCCTGTATAGTCTGCAAATCTTTTTGATAAACCTTCAACCATAGAGTCTCCAATAAATAGGAATATTTGATTTTTATGCTTCTTATTTTTATTATAATATGCTTTCGATTTAGGTCTATTTTTAATAGCTGGTTTTAAATTTAAAGATATTTTTTTTAGTTCAATACCAGCTACTTTAACATATTGCGGTATAAGAGCGTAAGTAGCTATAACAATTATTGTAGCTAATAATAAAAATAGTATTTTAAACTGTTCTCTCACCTTAAATTAATAGGTCAAAAACTTAAATCAAGTTCTACTGGACAGTGATCACTTCCATATATTTCTGTAAGAATATTGGCATCTTTCATCTTTGTTTTTAACCTTTCTGATATTAGAAAATAGTCAATACGCCATCCTGCATTTTTTTCTCTTGCTTTAAATCTATATGACCACCATGAATAAGTAATCCTATTTGGATACAGATAACGAAACGAATCTATAAACCCTTTATTTTGAAATTGTGTCATTTTATTTCGTTCTTCATCAGTAAATCCTGCATTACGTCGATTAGTTTTAGGATTTTTTAAGTCTATATCATTATGTGCAACATTTAAGTCTCCACACACTATAACAGGTTTCTTTTTGTCAAGTTTTTTTATATAATTTTGGAAATCATCCTCCCACAACATCCTATATTCTAATCTTCTCAACTCATTTTGAGAATTTGGAACATAAGCTGTAACAAGAAAAAAATCTTTCATTTCTAAAGTTATAACACGCCCTTCATGGTCATGTATATCTATACCAATACCATAATTTACATTAATTGGTTTATGCTTTGTATATATAGCTGTACCTGAATATCCTTTTTTATCAGCATAATTCCAATAAGACTCATAGCCATCAAATTGCAAATCAAGTTGTCCTGCTTGTATTTTAGTTTCCTGTATACAAAAGAAATCAGCATCAATTTGTTTAAATATTTTTTCAAAATCTTTCCCTACACAAGCCCTTAACCCGTTTACATTCCATGAAATGAATTTCATAATCAATATATTTTTAAATATTTTTAGTTTGTTTATTTATCAAATTCATAAATTCTTCTCGTGTTTTTGCTTGATTAAAAGCACCACTAAATGCACTTGTTGTTGTTATAGAGTTTTGTTTTTCAACTCCTCGCATTTGCATACACATGTGTTTAGCTTCTATTATAACCATAGTTCCCAATGGATTTAAAGTTTCTTGTATACAATCCATTATTTGCTGAGTTAGTCTTTCCTGTACTTGAAGTCTATGGCTAAAAATATCAACAACTCGTGCTATTTTGCTTAAGCCTGTAATATGTCCATTAGGTATATAAGCGACGTGTGCTTTGCCATAAAAAGGTAATATGTGATGTTCACACATAGAGAAAAAGTCTATATCTTTTACTATAACCATTTGGTTGTATTCTTCTTCAAAAAGTGCATCTGTTAATACTTTATGAGGATCTTGTTTATACCCACGAGTTAATACTTGCATAGCCTTAGCTACACGCATAGGAGTCTTAGTTAAGCCTTCACGTTTAGGGTCTTCTCCAATTAGGTTAAGTATTTGTTTATAATGTGTTGCTATCTGATCTAATTTCTCACAATTTTCTAAATCTGTTTGCATTGTCTTTATTATTATAAAAATTAATATATATCATAATCTAATATAGGATCATCTATAAACTTTGTGGTTTTTATTGTAACCATTGTTCTTATTATATTAGCTTTTTTATACCCTTCTTTTTTTAATTTACGTAGCACCTTGTATGCAGCCTTGTATGATGTAAAATTACCTATTTGACACATCCAACGAGGTAAATAAAAATGGACATAAATAGGTTGTTGAGGAAATAGTTGTTTTACTTTATGCCCTATACGTTCAGCTTCTTGACGAGATATTCTATTATTTCCTCCAGAATAAGCTAATATTCTAAAACCACGTACTTTTTTTACACCCTTCAGCACCTTGCGTATCACTGTACATTTTTCTCCATTAGACGTATAATTATCTATACGTTTACGTACTTTCCGCCTTACCAATTTAGTACGTACTGGGGTTGTAGAATAGTTGTCATTATCAACAGGAGGTACTATTTTAGGTGTAGGAGCTAATTTTATATCAGATTTTGGCAGTTGTATTTTATTAATTTGTTTTGATATTTTCCTTTTTTCACTACTTATACGTTCTTCATCATGCTTTTGTTTTGATGGTAGCACACTTTGTGCATTAATATTTGATATTATAAATATTAATAATACTAATATAGCAAGGAAATTTTTCATTCTTATTTTTTTTTATTAGGGACATTACCTATTGTTAATATGTAATGTCCCTTATTATAATATGTTTATATCTTTTAAATTACTTATTTCCAAGCATCTATTATTGCTTTAAAATCTTTAGCTTTAAGTGAAGCTCCTCCTATAAGTCCACCATCAATATTAGGCTTTGAAAATAATTCAGAGGCATTTTTTGCATTACAACTTCCACCATAGAGGATAGTAGTATTCTCTGCAACTTCAGAGCCGAACTTTTGTGCAACTATAGAACGAATGTATCCTAACATTTCTTCAGCTTGCTCAGCTGTTGCAGTTTTTCCTGTTCCAATAGCCCATATAGGTTCATAAGCAAGTATGATGTTACCCCACTGTTCTTTTGAAAGATGAAATACAGATTTTTCTAACTCGCTTTTTACTATTTCATTTTGTTTATTAGCTTCACGTTCTTCAAGTGTTTCACCACAGCAAAAAATAATTTTTAAATTATTTTCAAGAGCAAGTTCAACTTTTTGTTTTAGAATTTCAGCAGTTTCTCCATAGTATTGGCGACGTTCAGAGTGTCCAAGTATTACATATTTTGCTCCTGTACTTTTTACCATCGCTGCAGAAACTTCTCCTGTAAATGCACCTTTAGCCTTATCAGCACAGTTTTCAGCACCAAGCCCTATTATTCCGTTGTTTAAAACATTTGCAATACTTGCTAAATGTATGAAAGGAGTACAAATTATGACATCACAATTAGGTTTCTTCCCTTCATTGATTGAGTTATTAATTTCAGTTGCTAATGCTACACCTTCTTGCAGGGTTTCATTCATTTTCCAGTTTCCTGCTACAATTTTTTTTCTCATATTAATATTTAGTTTTAAATGTTTATATAATATATATTGTATACATTTATTATATACTTTCTATTTTCTTTCAATAGCTTTTTTACATTTTTTGTTTCTCGTTATAAGTACCCAATAACGATCTATAAATATAAATACAAATAATGGGATAACATAAAAAAATATTATTTTAAACCAAGTATTTGATTCTGATATGTGTCCTATACTTAAAACTGATATTGGTGGATCAAGAATATCTAATTCAGGTAAGTTATTATTACTCCACTTATTAATAATTATTCCATTATGCAGAAGCAATAGTCCGGGATTACTACGGATTATAGTTTTTAATGTTATATCATCAACATTATAGAAAGCATATTCTGCTCCAGTATTTTTTTTCCAATTATTTATTCCTGTTTCTGTACTAGCTGTTAAACAGTAGAAAGCATACCCATAGTGTTTTGCATAGTCGTATATTGCATTTATTGTTCCAAAATTATCATCTTTTGCTTTCTCCAAATGTGAAGATATTAATAAAAAAGTATAACCTCTTCGGTTTATTATACTATTGGTTACATCTAGTCCACTGTTTATATCTGTAACTGAAAAATTCGTAATAGGAGGTTCATATCCCTTTTCCAATAATTCTTGTTTAGTATCAATAAAATGCCAAGTAGTATCATTATAAGGATATGTTTTTTCATTAAATTCTTTTTTTATACCATCCTTTTCACATATAAAAGTTGTTTTGTATTTCGGCTGTTTAGCCCCCTTAGGAACTTCCATTGCTCTATGAATATTTTGACCTATATAATATGGTCTAAAATCAAACAACGGTAAATAATATAAACTCAAAAATGAAATAATTAGTATAAAAAAGATTGTAAAATATATAGCTATCCACTGGTTCGCTTTAGAAATAAGAATTGGCTGTTTTAAAGGGAAAATAGCCAAAACAAATGTAGATGCTAATAATATTATATTTTTGATTAATGTTTCACCATTAGTTAGATGAATAGCATCTCCAAAGCACCCACAATCCTGTATAGGATTAGCAATTACAAGCCATAAAGCAATTGCTGTCATAAATAGCATAAATATAAATGATAGCTTGGTAACTATTTTTCGCTTGATAGCCAATAATATAAATATACCGAATGTAAATTCAATTGCAGATAATAAAACGGAACTTATAAGCCCTACCCTATCAGATAAAAATGAAGGATATCCTATTGCAATTAAATAATCGTTTATTTTATATTTTGTTCCTAAAGGGTCTATGCTCTTAACAAATCCAGAAAAAATAAAAGTTAAGGCTACAACTAAACGACAGATATTAACTAAAATGCTCGTTAGTTTCTTCATATAATTTTATTACACCAAATACGGCATAATTGATAATATCCATATAGTTTGCATCTATCCCCTCACTCACCAATGTAGTTCCACTATGAGCTTCAATTTCTTTTATACGTTGTAATTTAGTCAGAATAAAATCAGTATAGCTACTTACACGCATATCACGCCATGCTTCACCATAATCATGATTCTTTTTAAGCATTAATGTGTATATGGTGTGTGCAAATTTATCATACAAAGCCATTGCTTCATTAGGAGTAATATCTACAATATCAACATAACCTTTTTCAAGCTGAATTAGTCCAATAATACCATAATTTATTAAAGCTATAAACTCTTGTATAACGCTTTCCCCAACATAGTTTTCCCCTGTAAGTTCTATAGAACGTATACGCTTAGCTTTAATAAAAAGTTGGTCTGTAAGTGAAGTTGGACGAAGTATTCTCCAAGAAGCACCATAATCATATAATTTTTGTTCAAATAAATCTTTAGCCTCTTTTAAGATATTATTAAATTCTTGCTCTGTGCTTAGCGTTTGTTTACTCATCTTCATGTTGATTAGATTGCAAAAATATACATTTTCTGCGAATAAACAAAAAGTTATTTATAAATAAACTCCTAATGAAACAAACCTATTACTCCTTATCTTCTATAGAGAAAAGATAAGGAGTAAGTATAAATGGAAAATATATAAAAATCTAAACTATTTTTCGTATTTCGTTTAATGGTTTCATAACGAATTCCCTTTTCTTCATTAATGGATGTGGAATTTTAAGATTAGGTTTGTCTATTTTCAAATCATCATATAAAAGTATATCTATATCAATAGTCCTATCCTCATATATTCCATTAATACTCTTATTAGTACGCCCCATTAATAATTCTATTTCTTGAGTAGTATCTAATAGCTGTTGGGGAGATAAATTCGTTTGAACACAAATACAAGCATTAAGGAATTTATTTGTACTATTATATCCCCATGGCGCAGTTTCTATTAAAGAGGATTTTTTTATAACCTTGCCTATTTTGTTATTTATATGTTTAATAGTATTAATAATGATAGCACGTCTATCGCCTAAATTAGAACCTAAACCTAAATATACTGTATGCATATATATATTTGCTATACTAATAATATATTAATCGTCTAAAATTAAAAGTGAATCTCCAAAGCAGCCAAACATATAACCTTCATTAACTGCTTTTTCGTAAACTTCCATAATAAAGTCATATCCTCCAAAAGCTGCTGTTTCCATTAATAAAGTAGAATATGGATGATAAAAGTTTACCAACATAGAATCAGCAAAGCCAAAATTGTATGGCGGAAAAATAAATTTATTTGTCCAACCATCATATTCTTTTAGTAGTCCATTTGTTCCAACAGCTGTTTCAGTAGCTTTAACAACACTAGCACCCACTGCACAAATCTTATGACCAGAAAGTTTAGTAGAATTAACTACTTCACAAGCCTCTCCTGATATATACATTTTTTCAGAGTCCATCTTATGCTTTGTCAAATCTTCTACTTCAATTCCGTGAAATGTACTCAATCCACAATGAAGAGTTACAAAAGTCTTATTAATTCCTTTTATCTCCATCAATTTTAGCATTTGCTCTGAAATATGAATATTTGTTCCTGGTGCTGTTACTGCTCCTTCAATTTTTGCAAAAACAGATTGAAAATTTTCTAAGTCATCAGCATTAGCATGAGCAAAATTTTCTTCTTTGTCTTTTGGGCGATTATCTATTATATAACGAGGAAGTGGTGCCTCTCCTAATGAATAAAGTTCACGCTTAAACTCATCATGTGGACAATCATATAAAAAGCGTAATGTACGACCACGAGAAGTTGTGTTGTCTATAACTTCTGCTACCATACTTCCTGCCTCATCAAAAAACAATTTATTACCAATACGTATTTTTCTAGCAGGCTCAACAAGTACATCCCACAAACGCATTTCCTTATTTAGTTCACGAAGTAAGAAAACTTCTATTTTAGCATCTGTTTTTTCTTTTGTACCATATAGGCGAGCAGGAAAAACTTTTGTATTATTCATAACAAAAGTATCCCCTTTACTAAAATAATTAATTACATCTTTGAAACGTAAATAATCACTCTCCGTAGGAGTTCCTTTTACAGGCTTATTATACATTTCAATGCGTTTAGATTTTTTATGTGCAACCATAAGTCTACACTCGTCTCTACGTGTAACTTTAAAAACTTGTGTAGTTCCGTCTGCACGTTTGTGAACTCTCTCTGATGTATGTGGATAGAGTGCTACTTGTTCTTTTGGTAAATGAAATTTAAATTGTGATAGCTTCATTTATTATATTATATTTCTATTGTCTGATTATTTATCCATTCTGAAAAATTATTGTAAACGATACAATCTTCTATCTTTATATTACCTACTCTATTACGACATAAAGAGGTTAAGTAAGCTCCCGAATTTAGTGCTAAACCTATATCTCGAGCTAAAGCTCTAATATAAGTACCCTTGCCACAAGTTACTCGAATTGTTAAATTCATAGTTGAAATATCAAAATTAATAATTTCAATATTATCTATATGAATATTTTTAGGATTAAGCACAACCTCTTGACCTTTACGGCAATAATTGAAAGCTCTAATACCATTCACTTTTACAGCACTATATGTTGGTGGTATCTGCTGTATATCACCAATAAATTTAGGGATTGTAGATAGTATTAATTCCTCAGTTATATGACTTGTTGGAAATCTGCCACTGATATCATGTTCCATATCATAACTGGGTGTAGTTGCTCCTAACTGAAGTGTTGCGATATATTCTTTAGTATGAGATTGTATTTCTGAAATCTGTTTTGTTTTTTTCCCTGTTGCTAAAATTAAAACTCCTGTAGCAAGTGGATCAAGAGTACCTGCATGTCCTATTTTTATTTTAGCATTAGCTGCTTTAGAACATAGATAACGAATGTGAGCAAGTGCTTTAAAGCTTGTTACTCCATACGGTTTATTTATAGGAATAATAACACCTTCTTTAAAATTCATAGCTTACTTATATGGGAAAATAATTAATCTACCATATTTAAAGATACACCTGATAAAATCATTATAAGGATAACTATACCTACTATAACTCTATACCAGCCAAATGCTTTAAAACCATATTTTGTTAAAAAACTAACAAACCACTTCATCGCAAATAGTGCAACTACAAAAGAAATTAAACACCCTATTAACAACAATATTATATTTTCACCTGTTGCCCAATTTGAATCTTCTTTCAGTAAATCATATAAATCCAATATTGTTGCACCAGCCATTGTAGGAACTGCGAGAAAAAAAGAAAATTCAGCTGCTTTCTTCATTGTTAAATTATTAGCCATTCCACCAACAATTGTTGCCATTGAACGACTAACACCAGGTATTACTGATATGCATTGAAATAAACCTATATTGAATGCTTTTTTATTTGTTATATCCCTATTATCAATTGATTTCTTATAAAAAATTTTATCACAAAATAGCATAAATATACCACCAATGATTAGCATTATAGCTACTACCGTAACTGAATCTAATAACCAATCTAATATCCCTGTTTTTTTTGCAGCTAAACCTATAACTACAGCAGGTAATACGCCTATTAAAAGTTTTCCGTATAAACGCAATGTTTCATATTTAAACAAAAAAAACTTTTTCCAATATAAGCATACCACAGAAAGTATTGCTCCAAATTGAATTATAAACGTAAAGGCGTGAACAAAACTATCACCTTGTTGTACCCCTAATATATTCTGGACTATTATCATGTGCCCAGTTGAGGATATAGGTAAAAATTCTGTTAGCCCCTCAATAACTGCAATTATTATGGTTTGAAATAAATCCATTAGTTTTCTTTTTTAGTTTTAGGTTTATACATTATAGCCACTATGACAAAAATAAATCCTATAAAACTTATAGCTGGTGCAATGTGTATTTTCATTGTACTAAAAATATTAGGATCATAATGAGCTTCTGTAGAACCACCACCACTCATTAATATAAAACCTATAACTATTAAACAAACACTAATTGAAAGCAATATATAATTAATCTTGCTAAAAACAAACTTATTCTTATCCATTAAATTTTATATCTATATATATAGTGTGTAACTTTAAATCTTATAAAGCGAACTAGCTTTCATTTTTAAAAATTTATTTACTGATAACCATGAGCATATACATGTTATTAGCACTCCAAAGCACAACATTATTATTGCTGTTATTAATATAACCCTATAATTAAGAACTATCGATATTTCTGGCTCATATTGATGAAGTAAGTAAACTCCAATACCTATAACAATAATTGCTATAATAGCAGAAATTAGACCTTCTATTAAAGCTAAACGTAAAAAAGGCATTCGAATAAAATTCCATGATGCTCCAACTAACTTCATAGTATTAATTGTAAAACGACGTGCATAAACACTTAATCGAACAGTATTATTAATTAAAGAGAATGACACAATTGTTAGCAATGCTGCAATTATAAGCAATACCAAACTTATTTTACTTAAAGTTTGATTAACGCTTTCTACTAAATCGTGATGATATGTTATATCGCTTATTCCTTTATAGCTCTTTAATTCTTTTGCAATCCATTGTATTGAATCATTATTCGCATAATTGGCCTTAAGCTGTACTTCAATTTCTGCTGTAAAAGGGTTTCCACCTGCAAATTCTGCTGGATTAGTTCCAAGCTCTTTGGTACCTTCTTTAAGGGCATCTTCTTTACTAATATAATTCAAACTACTTATATAATATTGAGAGTTAACTCTTTCACATAGTGATGCACATTCATCAGCACTTAAGTCAGGTTGAAGAATCATTGTTATAGTTAAGTTCTCTTTTACATATTGACTTAAATTACGACTAGTAAATACTGTAAGAATGACCATACCTATAAGTATAAGAACCATGGCAGTACTTATACATAAAGTTACAACTTGTAAACTGCGTGGCCTACCTGCTTTAGCTCGTTTCGTTGACATATTATGTAATTTGCATATAAAATTTATTGCAAAGATACTTCTATTTAAGTTAATTGCAAAAAGTTTTTTTTATTTTTAAAACTTATTACTTTGATACAACAATATGTTTTGTAAAGATATAAATAATAATGTGAGGATATATACTAATTAGATACCCTCACAAATATTATTGAATATTGTACGAATTATTTTCTTTTTTTATAATTTTCTATACCTTTGTCTAAGAATTGTTTATAACCATTAATATCTTCTTTATAAACGAAACTACCACTCAAAGGTTTTCCATGATTATCTACTGTAACATAGAATGGTTGTGCTAAGTAACCAAATTTACTTTCTTGGAGATAACTCCACTTATCTCCCACTGTGCGTAATGTTCGTTCTGTTCCATCAGCACGCTTAACTTTTATAGGTTCTTTAAGCGGAGTTTTATCATCAACGTAAAGAGAAATTAATACATAATCGTCATTAAGTTTTTTTACAACTTCAGGATCTGTCCATACAGCTCCTTCCATTTTACGACAATTTACACATCCAAAGCCAGTAAAATCAAGTAATACAGGTTTACCTTCTTTAGCAGCTGCTGCCATTCCTAAATCATAATCTTTAAATTTTGGTTGCACTTCTTCATGATTAAGATTAAAATCCTGGGTATATACAGGAGGAGCGAAAGCACTTACTGCCTTAAGTGGAGCACCCCATAATCCAGGAACCATATATAAAGCAAAAGAAAGAGATAGCATACCCAATATTATAGAAGGTACTGGCATTGCTTTTTGTTCAAGATCATCATGAGGGAATTTTATTTTTCCTATTAAGTATAAGCCCATAATAGCAAAAATAACAATCCATATAGCTAAGAATGTTTCACGATCAAGTAATCTCCATCCGTATGCAAGGTCAGCAACAGAAAAGAATTTTAAAGCAAAAGCTAATTCTATAAATCCTAAAACAACTTTTATCATGTTCATCCAAGAACCTGATTTAGGTGCTTGTTTCAACATTGTTGGGAATAATGCAAATAAAGAAAATGGTAATGCTAATGCAAATGCAAAGCCAAACATTCCAACAGTTGGAGCTACCCAATCTCCACTAGTTGCTGCCTGTACCAAAAGTAGTCCTACAACAGGAGCTGTACATGAAAAACTTACTAATGATAGAGTAAATGCCATAAGAAATATAGAAATAAGTCCTGTTGTTGATGCAGCCTTATTATCTACAGCATTACCCCAAGAGGCTGGAAGTCGTAATTCGAACCATCCAAAGAAACTAAAAGCAAATACAAGTAATAAAAGAAAAAACGCAATATTAAATGGAGCATTAGTAGCTAATTCATTTAATTTTTGTGGACCAAATATTGCTGTTATAACAGCAGCCAATAGCATATAAATTACAATTATAGAAATACCATACGTTATAGCATCCCTTATACCTTTTTTCTTATCATTTTTAGCACGTTTTAGGAAAAAGCTAACAGTCATTGGAATTATTGGCCAAACGCAAGGTGTTAATAAAGCAACAAATCCTCCTACTATTCCCATCAAAAATATATACCACAATGAATGGCTTTCGTTTTGAGTATCAGTAAAAGACTGTAATTCTTTGATTACAGGCTGCCATAGTTCTGACTTACTTTGTACTTGATTACTAACTACACTATTACTGTCTGAAGGATTTTGTAAATTCAATATAGCTGATTGAGCAGTATCAGTATTTACTTGAGAAGGATTTCCATTTATACCTTCTGCATCAACATTATCCTTTAATTTATTATCAGTTTCAGATGGTGCTTCTGGTGCATCTGCTGCGCCTTTACCTTTATAATTAAATTCAACTGTTGTTGGAGGCATACACATCTCGTCATTACATGCTCCATACTCTAAATAACCTGCAATCTTATATGTCTTACCTGTTATTTTATACTTTTGTATAAAAGTTACTTTATTTTCAAAATAGCGTAACTTCATATCAAAGACTTTATCATAAACATTAAGTTCTCTACCCTTTGGCATTAATCTACCAATAGGTTTAGCCCCTTCTGTTTTTTCCGAATGAAATGTGGCAGAAGTTGGGCCATTTGCAGGTAAACCTGTTGAGTAAACATGCCAGCCCTTGCTAATATTCCCACTAAAAATAACACTTACTTCAGTTGGTGAGGTTTGTTTTTGTTGTACTTTGAAATGTACAGGATTTTGTGCAAATACTGTTATTAAATTTAACAGTAATAAAATAGTTAATAAAAATTTTGTTTTCATTGTATATAAATATTTCGCTTTTGCTATTTTGGTTATTCTCTTGAACATTTGATTGTTCGATTGCATAATCTTTGCAAAGTTAGTTTTTCTTTTTTGATATACATATCAAGATATAGTATTTTTAAGTTATTTAATTAGTGTTATAAATTTTATTAATTATCTTTCATAATATTGCAATAATAGTTTTTATCTTTGTATAGAAATAATAATAAATTATGAAGAAACAATATTTCATCCGTACAATATCCTCTTTTCTCTTAGTTTTATTTGCTATGCCTTTAGGTCATGCATTAATGATTCTTATGGAACAGTTTTTAACTGAAGGTGCTCTTCATGTAGCTGGTTTTATGCTTGGACTTGTAGGTCTAATAGTAGTTATAATAGGAGTATTTGTTAAAGGTGATACAAGACAAACTTTATTTGGACTTTTTGGAGGATTACTATTTTGGACAGGTTGGGTTGAATTTTTATTTCTTTATTATGCTAGGAGATACGGTGTTGAACCAGAAATAGAATATGGTAAGATTGTTACTAAACCAGAATATTTAATAATGCCAGCATCTTTTGGTATGTGGATTATGGTAATGATAATGTATATATTTAGTACTAGGAATGGTTGCGACTTTATTACTTGGATACAAAAAATATGTTTTAGGGACAAACAACGTACAATAGCAGTACAACCTATGACAAGACACACAAGTATAGTAACTTTTATGGAACTAAATATGATGTTATGGGGACTTTATTTGCTACTTATGTTTTGTTATGATAAACATTTTATAGGAGATCATAGTCCTATAACTTTTCTTGTTGGTTTATTTTGTTTTATCGGTTCAATTTTTATGTTCAAACGACAACTTTTAATAGGTTCATGGGGTGCAAATATCCGTATGGCTATTGCTACAGTTATTGTCTTTTGGACACCAATAGAAATTTTAGGTAGAATAAATTTCTTTAATGAATTTTGGGTGGAACCCAAACAACACATTATAGAATTATCTGTTATACTTATTACATTTATTGCTCTTGCATTTTATCTTTGGATTAAAGGTAAACAAAGAAAAAGAAGAAATTAAATTTCTTCTTTTTCTTATCCATTTCAAATTCAGATGAAAAAACACATCTGCATCAAATATTTTCTAATGCAATTCCAAAGCCTCCAATAATTATAAAAAATCAATAAAAGTATATTTCTTTTTATTAGTCATTTATAAATATAAAATTCATATTTTACTTTAAACTAAATCCTTGTGATTGTAAAACTTTAATAAAGTTTTTAGACAAAGTCTCATTATCTTTCTTAGTATAACGTATATCTGTAAATACCTGTGCTAAAGTTTCTTTCTTATTGATATTTATAAATTCCTTATTAACAGATAAAGACTCTTTCTCTAAATAAAATTTATCAATACTCTCTTTGGTATAATCCTTATAACTATCTCTATGTATAATAGCCTCTACAGGTAAACGTTCATTTTGTTCAGGATGTTCTGCAGGGTATCCAACTGTTAATGTTGCAATAGGCATAACAAGTTTAGGTAAATTCAATACTTCTATTATCATCTGTGGATTATAAATAGTTGTGCCGAGGAAACATGTTCCCCACCCTTTTTCCTCTAATAATATTGTAACTGTCTGGCAATACAGTAAAGCATCAGTAGCAGCATTCATAAATGATAAGAAATTATCATATCCTGGTATTGCTTTCCTATTATTTGCCCAAATTGTTGTACGTCTAAAATCAGCACAAAAAGTTAATACAACATTAGCCCCTGTCAACATTGGTTGATTGAAATGTGCAGGTGAAAGTTTTAGCTTTTCTTCTTTATTTCGAGTAATTACAACTGAATAAAGCTGAAGATTGCCCATAGTTGGTGTACGCATAGCAATAGATAAAATCTGTGTCAACTCTTCTTCACTAATAGTCTTATCTGAATATTTACGTATAGAACGTCTATTTTCTATTGTTTTCATATGTTTTTATTTACAAAGTTAAAGATTTTTTTATTAAATAATATTACTACCCAGTTAAATATACGTTTTTATTATTGATACCTTTAGGTTTATTTACCTTTAGTGCTTATTTCCCTTTTTCATTATTTTAAATAATGAGGATGAACCAACTTGGTTTTGCCTCATCAAAGATAACATCTATTTTGTAGAATTATCCTATACTATCTTCCACCTAACAAACTAATTTTTATCAATAGATTTATCTATACGATAAGATATAATAATAAACTTGCAAAGGACTATTTGGGAAAATATTATTAAACTTTATATTTACGATTGCCCATACTATCAACATAAAATAAATACAAAGCTTTGAAAAAGCTATAATTTAAAATACTACTTGAAGTGTTTTTATTAACTTTGCAAAGTTGCATTATATAAATAAAATATACCCTATATAAAAAAACTAAATATTATTCTATGAAATCACTATCAACATATATATATATAAAAGGTGTAAAATTCCATGCATTCATAGGAGTTAGCGATATAGAAAGAAAAGTTGGAAACGATTACACAATAGACTTACGCATAAAATATCCTTTTCAAAAAGCTATGTTTTCTGATGAGGTAGAAGATACTCTAAATTATGCAGAAACTTATAACATCATAAAACAAACGATGAAAAAGCCCACAAAACTATTAGAATATTCTGCCAATTTAATAATTGATAACTTAAAATCCTCTTTTCCTTTAATCCAAACAATAGATCTAAAACTAACAAAACTTAATCCTCCAATGGGAGCTGACTGCAATGGAGCTGGAGTTGAATTACATATAGAATATTGACAACTTCACATTACAATTTTACATATAAATCTGTTAACACTTTTGGATATTCAATAGTAAAATTATATCTTTGTGCCGATTATCAAAATGATAATTAAGGGGTGCTTGTCCTTTTGGACTGGCTGAGATCATACCCATTAACCTGATTCGGATAATGCCGACGTAGGTAAATCCCCTTTAAATTTAATTAATAATAAAATAAATCAAACAATGAAAAGTTTAATATTGTTTGCTGCTTTTACAATATCATTAAGTGTAAATGCACAAACGAAAGATTCGTTAATTAATAACCGCCAACTTCAAGAAGTTGTTGTTGCAAGTGTACGTGTAAAAAAGAATGCACCATACGCAGTTTCTAATATAAAACAAAAAGAGCTAAATTCTTTCGCAAAAACAGGACGTGAACTTCCTTTTCTTTTTGCACAAACTCCAGGTATTTTTGCATGGAGCGATAATGGATTAGGAACAGGTTCTGTTGCTATGAGAATAAGAGGTGCAGCAGGCAGCCGTATAAACATAACATTAGATGGTATGCCACTAAACTCTCCTGAAGACCAAACTGTTTTTTGGGCAAATATGAATTCATACGGTTCGCTACTTAACAGTGTACAAATCCAACGTGGTATAGGTACTTCTACAAACGGAGATGGTGCATTTGGAGGCTCTATCTCTTTAGCTACTCTTCCACCTAAAACTACTCCATATGCTGAATTATCTAGCTCTTACGGAAGTTATAATACATATAACACAGGTATAAACTTTTCAACTGGACTTTTTGGTAAACACTTCATTTTTGACGGTGCTTATCACGAAACAGCTACAGATGGATTTATACACGGAACCAGAGGAAGATCAGGCTCTTACTATGGTGGATTAACATATATTGGCGACTATTTCCAAATAAGATATAAAAATATTGGAAACTTTGAAAAAACTGGTCAAGCATGGAACGCGGTTGTAGCAGGTAACAGTAATGCATCATTAATGGGTAAGGATATAAAGACTTACGAAGATATGTATAAATATGGTTTAGGACGCTTCAATAATCTTTATGAATATTTAGTATTTGATAAAAGTACAAAATCTTTTGTTCGTGATGCCCAAGGCAACTATATTACAAAACGCTATAAGTTAGATAATGGAAACTTATGGGAGCGAACTACTGACAACTTCTTCCAAAATCATAATTTATTAACAATAGCATGGCAACCTAATAAAAATTGGAAACATAACATAACGATGAGATATACTTACGGTTATGGATACTACAATGAGTTTAGATTTAATTACAAATTTAAAAAATTTGGACTTATTGCTACAGATGCCAACGGGAAAAACATAAAGGAAGGAGATTTCGTAAGACGTAAAGGATTAGAGCAAAACACTACAGGTTTGTTGTATACAGCAAACTATAAAGGTGAAAAGATAGATTTAATTAGTGGAGCTAACTTACAACTATTTACATGCGATCACTTTGGTTCGCTACCATATGTAGCTAACAAAGGACAAGTTCAAGACTTTATAGGATACAAGTATTATGATTCTAAAGGTATAAAAAACGATTACAGTGCTTACATTAAGGCAACTTGTCATGCAAACAACTATTTAGACTTATTTGCAGATTTACAATATCGACATGTTTTCTTCTCTGCGACTGGTAAAAATGATAAGTTTGTAAAACAAGCTAATGGGACATTTGCTAACCAAATGCTTGATATATATAAACACTACAACTTCTTTAATCCAAAAGTTGGTATAAGTTATAACAGGAATGGACATAAAGCATATATTTCTGCTGCATACGCAGGACGTGAACCTGAAAGAAATAACTTTACTAATAACTATAAATACCCTGCACCAAAAGCTGAACATCTTTTAGATATAGAAATAGGATATCAATATGAAGCTAAGAAATGGAGAACAAGTGCAAACTTCTATCTAATGAACTACAAAAATCAGCTTGTACAAACTGGTGAAACAAGCGAAATTGGCGAATTCCTAACTACTAATATTAAAAAGTCATACCGCATGGGAACAGAACTATCAGCAGGTATAGATGCTACAACATGGCTAACACTTGAAGGTAATGCCTCTCTTAGTATCAACAAGATTAAAGATTTTGTAGAATATGTAGACAACTGGTGTGGAAAAGCTATTAAAATTAATTATAACAACTCTACACTCGCCTACTCTCCTTCTTGCTTACTTAACGGATTTATCAACTTACACTATAAGGGTATTCAAGCTATATGGCACACTAACTATGTAAGTCGTCAATATCTTGACAATACAGAAAACCAAGACCGTTCACTCCCTGCTTTCAGTCAAAGCAACATAAATATAAACTATACTTTAAACTTTGAAAAATCAAAATTAGGCGTAAAGGAAATGATTTTAGGATTAAACCTAAACAATATTTTCAATGCTCATTATGCTGCAAGCGGATGGGTATACAGTGCTGTTAGTGCTAAAGATAACTATACTAACGATAAACGTTATTACCAAATAGGATTTATTCCTATGGCTGGTTTCAACTTGATGGGTAACATTACTCTAAGATTCTAAATTTAAAATTAAAATAATATAGTAGGGGCTTACTTTGCATAAAAAATAGTATGCCCCTATTTAATATAAATACACTATAATAGCAATGATTAACGAGATTATACATAGCATTCAAAATCTTGAAACATATCAAATTCTTGACTTTATCGGAGCTATAGTCGGGTTTGTTTACATTTATCAAGAATATAAAGCAAGTATATGGCTATGGATTACAGGAATAATAATGCCTATTATATACACACTTGTGTATTATGAAGCTGGTCTGTATGCTGATTTTTGCTTACAAATTTACTATATTATAGCAGCTATATATGGATTTATGTACTGGCAATTAAACAAAAATAAAACCGATAAAGCAGAGCTGCCTATATCTCGTTTTCCTAAAAATAAATTAATGTTATTTGCTACAACATTCATTGCTATATGGATAGTATCCTATTTTGTTTTGTCAAGCTTTACTAACTCCACAGTACCTGTTTTAGATAGTTTTGGAAATTCTCTAAGTATAATTGGACTATGGGCTTTAGCTAAAAAATATATAGAACAATGGTGGATATGGATTGTTGCAGATATAGAATTATCTGCCTTATATATATATAAAGGTTTACCTTTCACTTCTATACTTTATGCTATTTACAGTATTATAGCTATTGCAGGTTACTTTAAATGGAAAAAAATAATGGTAGAACAAAAAGAAAATCAAAATTACTAAGATGAAAAAACTACTAACTCAATATGATTTAGTTATATTAGCTGCTGGAGATATTCCTAATAACAATATAACTATCAACTTACTACTTAATGCTAAAAACTTAGTGGTATGTGATGGGGCGGCAAATAGTTTTAATAAACTAATTGAAAATATTAAACTAAATTTTAATACAAAAGGCTCTTGTTTACCACAGCTTAAAGCTATTGTTGGAGATGGTGACTCGATAGAAGAAAGTATTAAAAATCAATACACGCATATTTTTCACAGATTTAAACAACAAGACGATAACGACTTAACAAAAGCAACTACATTTGCTTTAAAGAATCTCTCACTACCTATAAATCCTAATGTTTGTTATCTTGGAGCTACTGGCAAACGTGAAGATCATACATTAGCTAACATTGCTTTACTACTTTACTACTATAAACATTTAAAAATAAAACCTGTAATGGTTAGCGATTTTGGATGGTTCACTCCTGCTAATGGGGCTAATACATTTCTATCTTTTCCACATCAACAAGTAAGTATTTTTCAAATAGGTTGTTCTATACTTGAAAGTAAAGGATTAAAATGGAAGTTATATCCTTTCGATGAACTATGGCAAGGAACTCTTAACGAGGCGTTAGGCAATGAGTTTTATATTAATGGCAATAGTTATTATGTTGTATATCAAACTCACAAACCTAAAACATCAACTTCCAAAGATTTATAATATATTATTTATTATTACTGTATAATGTAATAATATTTATAAATAATCTCGGTAAAAGAGTTAAGCAATTGAGAAAACAATAAAACTTAACACAAGAAAAACAGTCATTTAAATTAGGCGTACAATTACGTTCTGTTCATAAACTTGAACAAAGAAAAGCCGCCATTGCAACTTGACAAAATAAACAAATGTCTTGACTTTTTTAATTACGAAATGGCTGAAAGACAAAAGATACCATATAATAATATAATGAGATAAGCTCGTCTTAGTTTATAAAGACTAACTTGCTGAAATACTTTCAGAAAACGATACTGGATATCAATACTGTTGTTATTTGTTTTTCTATTAAATAGATAAAAAGTTCATAAATTACTAATCAAAAAACACATATAACATATATATATTAATAAAAGTACTGCACCCTCCCAACGTTCAAATAAATATTTAGTAAAAGAGAAAAACCATAAAAGTATAATAGATATTACCATAATAATTAGGTCATTAATAGAAACACCATTAATATGCATAGGACATATAATACCAGTAGCACCTAATACAAATAATATATTAAATATATTTGAACCTACTACATTACCAACAGCTATACCACTATTACCCTTTATTGCAGCAACAACACTTGTAGCAAGCTCTGGTAAAGATGTTCCAATAGCAACAATTGTCAATCCTATAACAGCCTCGCTCACTCCTAACAATTTTGCAATACATATAGCTCCTGCAACAAAAATATTGCTTCCTCCAATTAATGCAGCAAGTCCTATAATAATCCATATCACAGCCCAAACAATAGATAACCGAGATGTATTTAACTCATAACTATCAGAAGGGAGCTTATCTGAAACTGAATTCTTAGCTTGTAGCTTTTTTGCCTCTATAGCTCCTTTCACTGTCATTACCATAAATATAATAAAAATAGCTAATAAAATTATAGCATCGGTACGGCTTATCTTTCCATCCAAACACATCATCAGTAATACAACAGAAGCAACAAGAGCAAAGGGTATATCTTTACTAACAGTGATGCGCTGAACCACTATAGGAGAAACTAAAGCTGTAATACCTACTATAACAAGTACATTAAATGAGTTTGACCCTACGACATTACCAACAGCTAAATCAGAAGTACCCCTTAAAGCTGATACAAAACTAACGCAAAACTCTGGCATACTTGTACCCATAGCTACAATTGTAAGTCCGATAACAAGTTCAGAAACTTTCAAACGATGAGCAACAGCAACTGAACCTTTTGTAAGTCTATCTGCACCAAATAAGACTATCAACAGACCTAATACTATACATAAAATATCGATTAACATAAATAATTAAAACATATATAATTATAAAAACAAAGCAAAAGTAATAAATTTTTTATAACCATAATTATTTACTATTGTTTAACGCTATAACTAAAACAAATTTAAATTAAAATTCTTAATTTTGCCTATCATATTATGGAATATAAAACAAACAAAACAAAAATTTTAATAGGTCTTATTATATTTTTAGCATTCTCATCTATTATAAATGCTAAATCTCCATTTACTTTAGTTATAGATGCTGGACATGGTGGCAAAGACGTTGGAGCTATTGGTGCTACAGCTAAAGAAAAAGACATTAATTTAAGTATAGCTTTAGCTTTTGGTAAATATGTTGAGAATAACTTGCCAAACGATGTAAAAGTAATATACACACGCACAACTGATGTTTTCATTCCTTTGAAAGAACGTGCAGATATAGCAAACAAAGCTAAAGCAGATTTATTTATATCAATACATACCAACTCTGTACCAATAGGTAAGCCTTCGCCTATGGGATTTCAAGTTTATACATTAGGTATGCACAGGGCTAAAGATAATCTTGATGTTGCTATAAGAGAAAATGCTGTTATCTCGTTAGAAAAAAACTATACTCAAACATATCATGGTTTTGATCCTACTTCTTCAGAAAGTTATATAATGTTCGAGTTTTTACAATCGGCTAATATGAGTCGTAGCATAAAATTAGCTCAACTCATTCAGCATTCTGTTTGTAACAAAGCTGGTAGAGCTGACAAAGGGATACATCAGGCTGGTTTCTTAGTACTTAGGGAAACTTCTATGCCAAGCTGTCTAATAGAGTTAGGTTTTATAACCTCAGCTGAAGAAGAAACTTTTTTAACTTCAGCAAATGGTATAGACCTTATGGCAAGAGGAATATATGAAGCCTTTGTACAATATAAAAACTTATATGATAGTAAACCTGTAATACCATATAAAAATAGTAATTACGCAATTGAAACACCTGTTATTAACTCAACCCCACAACAATATATAACTACCAAAGAATCTACAGAAACAAAACAAAATAGTAAAAAACAAGAAAAAAAACAAACAATAACACATTTAAAGAATACACAACTAAAAAACACACAACTCGTGAACTCTAAAGAGCAAAAAACAGAAATAAAACAAATTAATAAAAAAGATACCATAAAAAAGAAAGAGAAAGAGAAAACGCTACAAACTAATAAAAAAGGGTTAACCTCAAATAAAAGCGAAAAAGCTGAAAAGCAATTAAAAGTAAAACCCCAAAAAGAAAAGGATAAAACAAAAGAAGAAAAAAGCTCCATAGTTTTTAAAGTACAGATATTTGCCAGTAAACGAAAAATAGAACAGGGTGATAAAACATTTAAAAATCATAAAGATGTTACACACTTTATAGAAAAAGGGGAGCACAAATACAAATACACTATAGGTAGTAGTAATAGTTATAAAGAAATACAACAACTACGTAAAAGCTTATTATCTGATTTTCCTCAAGCATACATTGTTGCCTTCAAACAAGGAAAAATAATAACAATAAATGAAGCCCTAAACGAAAACAAAAAAAATAGTTCTCAGAAACATAGTAAAAAATAAAATAATAATGAAAAAATCATTTACTCCGGAAATAAAAATAGCTATTGTAGCTATTTTAGGTATAATAATATTGTTCTTTGGATTAAATTTTCTAAAAGGATTAAATTTATTTTCATCAAATACACACTACAACATAAAATTTGATCAAATAACAGGAATAAGTAATGCAACACCTGTATTCGTTAATGGGTTCAAAATAGGTTCTGTAGATAAAATAGATTATAATTATAATAATCCAGAGCAAGGAATAAATGTAAGTATTGCAGTTGATAAAAAAATAAAAATTCCAAAAGATACAAGAGCTGAAATTGTAAGTAGTGTTATGGGAGATGTAAAGATTAACCTCATAGCAACAAAATCTTCTAACATAAATTACTTAGCTGAGGGAGAAACAATACCTGGTACACTAAATATAGGTATAGTAGGTGATGCACGCAACATCTTCCCTGTCATTAAGTCTGTACTACCACAACTTGATAGCGTACTAATAAATATAAACTGTTTATTAAAAGACCCTGCGCTTGCTGCTACTCTACATAACTCGCAAAAAATAAGCACATCATTAGTAACATCAAGCCAACAGTTAAATACACTACTAACCTGCTTAGCAAAAAATATCCCTACAGTAACAAATAAA
>CAMPYS010000025.1 GCA_946998295.1 uncultured Prevotella sp. | reverse complement strand
GTTAAATACACTACTAACCTGCTTAGCAAAAAATATCCCTACAGTAACAAATAAAGTAAAAAATACATTAGATAATACTAATTATTTAATTACAAATGCAGGAAAAGGAATTAAAGATACGCGCAGCACTATTAAAGAAGCAAAACTGTTAATAGCCAATTTATCTACTAAAACTAAAGAGTTAGAGATAAAAACAACTGTTACAAAACTAAATGAAGCTTTAGAAAACGTTAACACATTAACTAAAAAACTTAATAGTACAGATGGTACAGCTGGATTACTTCTAAATGATCCATCACTATACAATAATCTCAATAACACACTTAAAAGTGTAGATAGTTTGGTTGTCAATCTAAAAGCACACCCAAAAAGATATGTGCACTTTTCTATATTTGGACGGAAAGAAAAAAAATAGTTATTTAAAAAAAGTATAAATAAAAGACACATAGTTTAACTATAATAATAAATAAATAAATAAACTGATAATCAAAATGTTTTATAAATAAATTATTTGTTTAAGGTAAAAATAACTTAACGCTAATTTATCACTTAAATGTTTGATAATTAAGTTTTTCTATAATACCAAAAGCACATTAATAGTAACTAATACTACAAATATAGCTAAATGCCAATAATAAAGGAGATTAGCAAATTCTATACTATTTCATAACAAATAATATTGAATTATAATGTATACATTTTTTATTAACTTTGCAAAGTGATTGTGTAACAAATCAACTAAATGGAACTTAACAATAAAGAACTTTGGAATAAATGCCTCCATATAATAAAGGAGAACGTAACAGACCAACAATTTAATACATGGTTTAATCCCATTGTATGTGAAAGTTACGATACAGCAACAAGTACACTGCTACTACGTGTACCAAGTTCTTTTGTTTATGAGTATTTAGAGGAAAATTATGTTGACCTTCTTCGTAAGGTTTTAACTCGAGTTTATGGTAAAGGAATACAACTAAAATATCGTGTTGTTACTGATAAAACTAATAATATTACACAAGACATACAGTCAGACCCTATAGAAAATATTCCAAGCCA
Organism: uncultured Prevotella sp.; assembly: GCA_946998295.1. GTDB lineage: Bacteria > Bacteroidota > Bacteroidia > Bacteroidales > Bacteroidaceae > Prevotella. The sequence goes on along the minus strand of CAMPYS010000025.1, from coordinate 27,230 downwards.
ACTACCAACACGAAGAGGAAACCAAAGCCCTACCCCATTAGATGCAACTCCACAAGATTTAGACCCTCAACTTGATTTACATAAATCATTCAAAAACTATATTGAAGGTAACAGCAATAAATTACCACGCTCGATAGGACTATCTATAGCAGAGCATCCAAATACTTCACAATTCAACCCTTTATTTATTTATGGTCCTTCAGGATGTGGAAAAACTCATCTAATAAATGCAATTGGACTACACATAAAACATTTATATCCACAAAAACGTGTATTATATATTTCAGCAAGACTTTTCCAAGTACAATTTTCTGATGCATCAATAAATAATCATGTTAACGACTTTATTAGATTCTATCAAACAATAGATATCCTAATAGTTGATGATATTCAAGAGTGGATTACAGCCGTAAAAACACAAGATACATTTTTCCATATTTTCAACCACTTGTTCCGTAATGGAAAACGTATCATTTTAGCCTCTGATCGGCCTCCTGTAGACTTAAACGGTATGCGCGATCGCCTACTAACTCGGTTTTCTTGTGGACTAATAGCAGAACTTGAAAAACCTAATAAAGAGCTATGCTTAGATATACTTAAAAATAAGATAAAACGAGATGGGTTAAACATACCTAAAGATGTTTTAGAATTTATAGCTCAAACTGCAAATGGGAGCGTTAGAGACCTACAAGGAGTTATTAACTCTCTATTAGCGTATAGTGTTGTATATAATAGCAACATTGATATGAGATTAGCAGAAAGAGTTATTAAACGCGCTGTAAAGGTAGATAATGAGCCTCTTACTGTAGATGAAATAATGGAAAAAGTATGTAATCACTTTAATGTTACAACGTCAGCTGTAAACTCTCGGTCTCGTAAACAAGATATTGTTATAGCTCGACAAGTAAGTATGTACTTAGCACAAAAGTTCACAAAAATGCCTGCAAGTCGTATAGGCAAACTTGTAGGAGGAAGAGATCACAGCACCGTACTACATAGTTGCTCACAAATAGAAAAACGATTAAAAGTAGATAAAGGTTTTACAGCGGAGCTTACAAGTATTGAGAACTCATTTAAACTAAAATAATAAAGATATTATTACTGATTGGTAATATTTTTTTTTGCATACTGCAAAACACCCAAAAACATTTTTCAAACACTATTAGTTATTTTTTCGCAACATAACAGCATATAACGCAAGTTATGAGCACAAGATTTATTGTATTCAGGAAAGTTATACAGTATATACAGCGGTTTTTATTTGTTCATTACCTCTGCTTAAAAACTGTATATTAAAACTATATTTGTAAAGAAAAAATACCTACAGAAAGAGGTATAAAAATCGTTCAAGTAAAACGACCAATAAGGTTCTATAAGAAATGCAGATGAGGTTTAAGTAGAACGACCGAAGAGGTTCTATAAGAAACGCAGGTGGAAAGTTAAGTAAAGCTATTAATGTATTTATTTAGTATTTTATAAAGTATTGTTTTACAAATATTTATACAATTTATTTTTAAGGTAAAAAATATTCTTAAATATAAATTATCTACCGTGCTGTAGGAACGTAAAACTGTAATATTTTAAAATCTGTTTTTGTATATATTTTTTATCTTTTAAGATGTCTATCACTGACACACCAACATTGCATCCCTACCTTGCATTGATGTTATTTTATTTTTATCTAATTACACAAAATACATCTATATTAATTTACTTATTGGATATATAAATTAACAATCGGCGAGTCTATTATAGACATGAAAAAGATTAAAATTAGCATTCTTCTTCATCTTGGGCGGTTATAGGCAAATGCGGTAAATTAAAAACAACAATGAAAAAGCAAACATAATAGCTTTGTACGGGCAATTTAAACTAAATGAAAATAGCAATAAATACCACTTTCAAGCAATAAAATTGTATATTTGCATATAAAATACAACAAAATAACTACAAAAATGAAAAATATAAAACAACGAGATGAACTACAGGCCGCCATTTGGAAAATAGCTAACGAAGTACGAGGAGCTGTAGATGGATGGGACTTTAAACAATTTGTATTAGGAACTCTGTTCTACCGTTTTATTTGTGAGAATTTCTCTAATTTCATTGAAGCAGGAGATAAAAGCATAAATTATGCCAATCTATCTGATGATGTTATAACTCCTGAAATAAAAGACGATGCCACAAAGAGCAAAGGCTATTTTATTTATCCTTCTCAGTTGTTTGTCAATATAGCTAAAAATTCTAACAATAATCCAAACTTGAATACTGACTTAGCGAAAATTTTCAGTGCCATAGAAAGCTCTGCCAATGGATACAAGTCTGAACACGATATAAAAGGGCTTTTTGCAGACTTTGACACAACAAGCAATAGGTTAGGTAACACTGTTGAAGAGAAAAACAAACGATTAGCTGCTGTTATCAAAGGAGTGGATAGTTTAGACTTTGGAAACTTTGAGGATAACGAAATAGACCTCTTTGGAGATGCATACGAGTTTTTAATTTCCAACTATGCAGCAAATGCTGGTAAATCAGGCGGTGAGTTCTTTACGCCACAAAATGTATCAAACCTTATCTCACGCCTTGCCATGTATGACCAAAAAATAGTTAATAAAATTTATGACCCAGCTTGTGGATCAGGTTCATTATTATTGCAAGCAAAAAAACAGTTTGATGAACATCTCATAGAGGAAGGGTTCTTTGGACAGGAGATTAATCACACTACTTACAATTTGGCACGCATGAATATGTTTCTGCACAATATTAATTATGACAAGTTTGATATCTCTTTGGGCGACACACTTATCAACCCTAAATATGGAGACCAAAAACCTTTCGATGCTATTGTTTCTAATCCGCCTTACTCTGTCAACTGGATAGGAAGCGACGACCCCACTCTTATTAACGATGACCGTTTTGCTCCTGCAGGTGTATTGGCTCCAAAGTCGAAAGCCGACTTTGCTTTCGTACTACATGCCCTAAGTTATCTATCGCCCAGAGGACGTGCAGCTATTGTATGTTTTCCAGGCATTTTTTACAGAGGTGGAGCCGAACAGAAAATAAGGAAATATTTAGTGGACAACAACTTTGTAGAAACTGTCATTTCCCTACCGCCTAACCTGTTCTATGGAACAAGTATTGCTGTAAATATTCTTGTACTATCCAAACATAAAACCGAAACACGGACACAATTTATCAATGCAAGTGGCGAAGAATTTTACAAGAAAGAAACTAACAACAATGTGCTATTACCCGAACATATTGAACGCATTATTGGTATATTTGCTAATAAAAAAGATGTAAAATATATATCAGTATCAATAGACAACAACAAGATAGCCGAGAACGATTACAACCTATCTGTAAGTTCATATATTGAGGTAAAGGACAAACGTGAGATTATTGACATTGCAAAACTTAATGAAAAGTTAGAACTAATCGTGAAACAAATAGACCACTTACGTGAAGATATTCACAAGATTATAAAGGGAATAGAATAATTAACGATATTCATAAATTTAGAAACAACCAAGTGTGCTCCCACTGATAAACAGAAAAAAAGAGAAACAGTAATTTTTCTATTACAGAATAATTGCAATACTAACAAATAGTCCTAATCAACATAAATAAAAGGAAAACCTTAAAAACAAAACTAAAGAAGGAAGGTAGTGAGTTGGTTACAAATTATAGTAAAATGAAATTGCAATCTAATGAGCAAGAAGATAAAAAGTAACTAACAAAACATAATGCCATTTATATAATTAGTACTAAATAGATAAATATATAAAAATTATAAACAAAAAAATAAAGATATGACCACTTACAAAACAATTGCAGAATTGCAGAACTTTATTGTTTTAGACAATTATACAAAAAACTCAACAGTAAACGAAGTATCAACAGGCTATCAGACTGAAGCAGCTTTAGAACACGAGTTTATTGAAGACTTAAGGTATCAGGGATATGAGTACCTACCAAAGATAGTCACCCCTGAAGCTTTATTGACAAACGTAAGAAAACAGTTACAAGCTTTAAACAACGTTAGCTTCACCGATAAGGAATGGCAACGATTCCTTGACGAATATCTTGATAAGCACAGCGATAGTATTATTGATAAGACTCGAAAAGTGCAAGATGATTACATCTACGACTTTGTTTTTGATGATGGGCATATTCAAAATATATATTTAGTGGATAAAAATAATATAGCCCGTAATAAAGTACAAGTAATTAACCAGTTTGAACAAACAGGCTCACAACCTAATCGCTACGACGTAACTATCTTGGTAAATGGATTACCTATGGTACAAGTAGAACTGAAGAAACGAGGCGTAGCTATATGTGAAGCATTTAACCAAATACATCGTTATAGTAAAGAGAGCTTTAACAGCGAAAGTTCGCTATATAAATTCTTACAAATTTTTGTAATCTCAAACGGCACTGACACACGCTATTTTGCTAATACAGTTAAACGTGAAAAGAATAGTTTCGACTTTACTATGAACTGGGCTAAGGCAGACAACACACTGATTAAAGACTTAAAAGATTTTACAGCAACTTTCTTTCAGAAAAATACACTACTACAGATATTGCTAAACTATTCTGTTTTTGATACCAATAACACACTACTTATTATGCGACCTTATCAGATAGCTGCTACCGAACGACTAATATGGAAAGTTAAAAGCTCTTATCAAGCAAAGCAATGGAGCAAACCAGAGGGAGGGGGATATATTTGGCATACAACTGGATCAGGTAAGACACTCACCAGTTTCAAAGCAGCTCAGCTGGCAACTAAACTTGATTTTATAGATAAGGTGTTCTTTGTTGTAGACCGTAAGGACTTGGACTATCAAACAATGAAAGAATACCAACGTTTTTCCCCTGACAGCGTGAATGGCTCAGAAAATACAGCAGGACTAAAACGGAATATAGAAAAGAACGATAATAAAATAATAGTAACGACCATTCAAAAGCTAAACAACCTGATGAAGAGTGAAACATCGCTGCCTATATATGGGCAACAAGTTGTATTTATCTTTGATGAATGTCATCGCTCACAGTTTGGTGAAGCGCAGAAGAATCTAAAAAAGAAGTTTAAACGATATTATCAGTTCGGATTTACGGGCACACCTATATTTCCAGAAAATGCCTTAGGAGTAGAGACTACTGCCAGTGTGTTTGGTCGTGAGCTGCATTCGTATGTAATAACCGACGCCATTAGAGATGAAAAAGTATTGAAATTTAAGGTTGATTATAATGATGTGCGCCCACAGTTCAAGGCGTTAGAAACAGAAAAAGACGAAATAAAGCTGAATGAAGCAGAAAACAAAAAACTGTTGCTGCACCCAGACCGAATTAAAGAAATTTCTCTATACATCTTAAAAAATTTTAGGACAAAGACGCATAGAAATGAAGGAAATACTAAAGGCTTTAATGCTATGTTTGCAGTGAACAGTGTTACGGCGGCTAAACTATACTATGAGACACTAAATGTAATACAGAAAGATAGTAAAAAGAAATTGAAGATTGCCACAATATTCTCTTTTGCCCCTAACGAGAAACAAAATGCCATAGGAGATATTAACGAAGAGACCTTTGAACCGTCAGCAATGGACAGCAGTAGCAAGGAGTTTCTAACAAAGGCAATTAATGATTACAATGAAATGTTCCATACAAGTTTTGGGGTGAATAGCAAAGCATTTCAAAACTACTACCGCGACTTAGCAAAACGAGTTAAAAACCAAGAGGTAGACCTACTTATAGTAGTAGGGATGTTCCTTACTGGTTTTGATGCACCTATGCTTAATACTCTGTTTGTAGATAAAAACTTGCGCTATCATGGACTGATGCAAGCTTTCTCTCGAACTAACCGTATTTATGACGCTACCAAAACATTTGGCAACATCATAACGTTTAGAGACTTGGAACAAGCCACGATAGATGCTATCACATTGTTTGGAGACAAGAACACAAAGAACGTAGTCTTAGAGAAAAGCTATGAGGAATACCTAAAAGGCTTCACGGATATTGCAACAGGAGAAGCATGTAAAGGTTATGTAGATATTGTGAAAGAACTAAAAGAAAAGTTTCCACAACCAGACGAGATTACAACAGATGCCGAAAAGAAAGATTTTGTAAAACTTTTTGGTAAGTACTTGAAAATAGAAAATATCTTGCTAAACTATGATGAGTTTACAAACCTTAAAGAGTTGCAAAAGATAGATAAAAATAATCCTAAGGAAATAGAAGAGTTTAGAAAAAGGCATTTCCTGACAGATGATGATATTGCTAATATGATAAAGGTTGATGTGTTGCAGGCGCGAACTTTGCAAGATTATTGCTCAACATATAACGATATCAGAGAATGGTTCAAAAAGGAAAGAGAAGGACAGAATTCTGAAAAATCAAAAGTAGATTGGGACGATGTTGTATTTGAGGTAGACCTACTTAAATCACAGGAAATAAACTTAGACTATATCATTGAATTGGTGTTTGAACACAATAAGAAGACAAAAAACAAAGATGCATTGATAGACGAAGTGCGTAGAATCATTAGGTCAAGTATTGGTAACAGAGCCAAAGAGGGGCTGGTGGTTGATTTCATTCACAACACAGACCTTGAAGCAATTCAAGACAAAGCAGAAATTATTTCTGCATTTTATACATACGCACAAAAACGACTGAAAGAAGAAGCAGCAAACTTAATATCTGAAGAAAATTTAAATGAAGAAGCTGCAAAACGATATATCCAAACATCACTAAAACATGAATTCGCTAACGAAAACGGTACTGAACTTAATGAGATTATTCCCAAAATAAGTCCACTCAATCCAAAATATTTAATAAAAAAACAAACTGTTTTTAAAAAAATAGCAGCTTTCATTGAAAAGTTTAAGAGAATAGGTGGAAAAATATAATAGTCTTATATGATATAGAACATAAAAAGAGTGTGGCAAAATTTCTTGCACACACTCTTTTTATATAATCTTTTACTGGTAATATATTACTTATATATTTCTGCAAGTTTACTAAGTAATTGCTCGCCACGTAAGTCAATAGCAATAATTTTACCTTTTGGATCAAGAAGGACATTAGCAGGAATACCACGTATACCATAGGTGTCAAATGCGGCACTTTGCCAACCTTTTAAGTCAGACATTTGAGGCCAATGCATACCTAAATTCTTCACACCTGCAGCCCAAGCCTCCTTTTTATTATCAAAACTTACGCCAATAACTTCAAAACCCTTACTTTTATATTTCTCATAAGCTTTTACAACATTTGGCATTTCGGCACGACAAGGACCACACCAACTTGCCCAAAAGTCAACAAGTACATATTTACCTTTTCCACACCAATCACTTAATTTAACCATCTTACCATTTAGATCAGGCATAGATAAATCTTTAAACATAGTACCTGGAGCTCGTAACTCAATAAGTTTTAATAGTTCCTTTGCAGGTTTAAGCTCAGCTTCATTATAATAGCCTGTATTGTCGGCTAATAGAGCTTTTAGCTGCTCATAATCTAAATTTCTTGCAATTTTAGCAATATACTTAGCAGGAAACTTAGTATTCTTAAACTTATTAGCTATCTCCAATGTTGTTGCAAGTTCTAAACTGTCAAGCTCATCAACCTTCTGCATAATCCTATTAAACTCAGCTTTTTCAGCTTCTGTAAACGTTTTAGGATCTTTTCTTGGAAGCTTTTTATAAGCAGCTTCAAGATTTGCAAACTCGGTTTCAATACTGTTCATTTTGTCAACGTATGGTTTTTGTTCTGCTGTTTGAGCAGTAGAAAACAATACCTGTGCAGCTGCAAAAGCTAATAAAACTATTTTTTTCATGTGTCTAACGTTTTATGTTATTTTACTTACTCAGAATAATATTATATTTGCAAATATATATAATTAGATTTAAGTTCACCAACAAATTAAGTTTTTTTATTACCTTTGTAGTCTATTTTTAATATAGGGGTACTTGCTAAACCCTCTTTAACAAAACAAGATAAATGATAAAAGAAAAGAAACAAGTTAGTGTGCTGTTCATGTTGTTCAGCATTATTTTTTGTGTTTGCTTGATATGTGCAAACATCCTTGAAACAAAACAAATCACAATACTCGGTATAAGTCTCACAGGAGGATTAATTGTTTTCCCAGTATCATACATAATCAATGATTGTGTATGCGAAGTTTGGGGATATCAAAAAACAAGGTTACTAATTTGGATAGGCTTTGCTATGAACTTCTTTTTTGTCATAGCTGGAGCTTTATGCGACTGGATACCAGGAGCTCCTTACTGGAATAATGATAAAGGTTTTCATGCTATATTTGGACTTGCTCCTCGTGTTGCCGCTGCATCATTTATAGCTTTCCTTGCAGGTTCGTTTGTAAATGCTTACGTAATGAGTAAAATGAAAATTCATGATGGTAACAAAAGATTTTCACTCCGTGCTATTGTAAGTACTATTGCAGGAGAATCATGCGACTCTATACTCTTTTTCCCTTTAGCCTTAAGTAGTGTCGTTCCTTTTGAAGAACTACCTAAACTAATGATTTGGCAAGTTATTCTGAAAACAATATACGAAATAATAGCACTACCTATTACTGTTCGCATTGTCAAGAAACTAAAAGATTATGAAGGGGAAGATGCAAATGACAAGGGTATAAATTATAATATATGGAAGATTTTTAGTATTAATTGATAATAAAAAAATGGAAAGAAAAGACGAAGGATTAAAACAATTGGGGTCTAACACTAAATACAAAATGGATTATGCTCCAGAAGTGCTTGAAACATTCAATAATCGTCATACCAATAACGATTATTGGGTTCGGTTTAATTGTCCAGAATTCACCAGTCTATGCCCGATAACAGGGCAACCTGACTTTGCAGAAATAAGAATTTCATATATACCTAACATTAAAATGGTAGAAAGTAAAAGTCTGAAACTATATCTATTTAGCTTTCGCAATCATGGAGATTTCCACGAAGACTGTGTTAATATAATAATGAAAGATTTAATAAAATTAATGGAACCTAAATATATAGAAGTTACAGGATTATTTACACCACGTGGAGGAATTAGCATTTATCCCTTTGCTAACTATGGTATGCCAGGTACAAAATATGAAAAGTTAGCTTATGAACGATTTAGTAATCACCAATAAAATAGAACAAAACTTAATACCACTCTATAACTTTACTAATGCCGCTTCTTTTATCATACTTTAAAGCATCTGAAAGAGTAGCGGCATTTGCTCTAAAAGTAAAATTATAAGAAGTATAAGGTGCAAGCACTACAGAAGCACTCATGCTAAAACAATGCAAATCACGAGACAAACTTGCTGTAGTCATACTAATAGCCTTATTTTCAAAATCATATCCAGAAGAGAAGTTTATATTCCATCCCTCACTCAATTTGATGTTACCACTAATATTAAGAGTTTGTGAGAACTTGTAGGGATAACGCATCGTCTTTTTATTAAATTTGCCACGTGTATTTTCACGCATAGATATACCATACCCAAAAGATATAGACCATGGCATACTAAAGTGCATATATCCATCTTCATCTGTATCAGCTATGTTATTTTTATTTTTCTTGGCTGAATTTTTAGCTTGTTCCATTACATCGTCAACATTTGTCTCTACGTCATGAGGTGTATTATTCTTCTTGGCTTTATCCTCATTTTTATCTCTATCAGCCTCATCCTTTTTACCGAACCACTTTTTTAACTTTTCAGGATTAAGAGTAAAAGAGAAGTTTTGAGACATACCTTGATAACGAGGTAATCTCCCTAATCCCAACTCGGTACGATTTCCTACATAAGGATTACCGTTATTATCTAACTCATAAGCATAAGTTGCAAAATTAGCATTCATTGAGAATGTATAATTCTTCCACCATTTCAAACGTAAACGTAATGTTAAATCACTCCACTTATGATAATCAGCAGCAGCATTATAAGACATAGAAGCTCCAAGTTCGTCTATTATACTAACTTTCTTTATCCCTGTTGAGTCTTTAGTAGACTTTATTTTCATCTCGATGTTATTACTTATATCCCATGATACCATTTCGGTTAACGAATGTCCTGGCACTCCATATAGTTGTCCATCAAATGGAGAATACTCAACTAATTTAACATTACCATTAGCATCTGTAGTTTGATAACTATCATAATAACCATAACGTCTTGCACCAAAGTTTGGAGAATAAGAGAAGGATACTTGTGGGGTGAAAACATGCCTTATGACTTGTATCTTATCACCAAAAATCTTTCTATTAGGAGTCCAAAAGAAATATACTTTTGTTGAGGCTGATAAATTTAAATACCAGTCATATACATTATAAAATCCTGAAATAGTATCAGTTGATACTTCGTTTCTCATGCTATCAAAACTCTTTCTCACTTTACTTGTATACATTCTGTCAGTAAAGTTTATAGAGGAGGTAACATTTATATTCTTAAAAAGATTGAAATCTGCTTGTATAGGAATTGTATGTAGCATTCCATGTCTCCAATCTTTTAAAAAATTAAGTTTAAGTAATTTATCTTCTTTAGTATCAATAGAATTAGAAAGTTGCCCAGTATAGCTCATAGATATTTTTTCATACCACTTGTCTTTACCAACCTTATTTTTACTTTTAAAAGGATAAAAACGGCTAAGGTTTATATTCAAGTCTGGCAAGGTTAAACTTAAAGTAGAATCTATCATATTTTGTGATAAGTTACTTGTCAAACTAAGTGAAAGACCTATACTTGAAAACTGTGTACTCCAACTTATTGAAGATGTACGTGTTGACTGTGTAAGAGTTTGAGGATTATACATACTCTTCAAATTATTTTTCTCATAACTTGAAGTTGCAAAATTTACACTTGCGGATAGTGAACTATAAGGATTTGATTTTTGATCCTGGCTATGACTCCATTGTAGTTTAAAACTCTTTTGCCTACTATAATCAGGTAGCCCTTTATCTCCAAGTTTTGTGTTTTGATAACTAAAGAATAAAGATCCTGAATATTTATAACGCTTACAGTAATTGCTTGCCAAACTAAGTCCCCATGAACCACGTGTATATATTTCACCTAACAACTTTAAGTCCATCTTGTCGCTAATTGCAAAATAATATCCACCGTCTCGTAAATAAAATCCTCTATCTTGTTCCTCTCCATATGTAGGCATTATAAATCCGCTGGAATATTTTTTAGAAAATGGGAAAAAACCATAAGGTATTGCTACAGGTACGGGTATCCCTGCTACAACAAGATAAGCAGGTCCAAAAACTACATCCTTTCCTGGTCTCACTTTTGCACGCGATAAAGCTATATAAAAATCTGGATTTGGCTTATCACATGTAGTATATCTACCATGTTGTAAATATATTGTTCCTGAGGAATCTCTCTTTGCACGCTCACCAGTTAAAAAGCCATCATCCTGTTGTGTAGAAACACCTGTTATTAAGCCTCGACGAGACTTAAAATTAAAAGCTATAGTATCACTTTTATATTCTTGTCCGCCCATAACAAATTGAGGTCTTCCTTTTATTCCTCCTTTCTCTGTGGTATCTGCTGTACCCATTGCATGGACTATATTGCTATCTACATTTATCTCAACTTTATCACTATTCAATTTCATATTCTGATAATTAACATTTGCTGCACCATAAAGTCGAGCATAACCTGTTTTTGCATAATAAACTAAAGAGTCATTAGCAGAATAAGTAACTGGAGCTTCTATTCCATTCTTTTTATTTTTAAGTATACTATCTTGTCGTAAAGAATCATCAACAATTTTATTATGCTTTAAAATGGCAATATGTATAGAATCTAATTTTGTTGTGTCTTTAATAGTCTTTACATTATCACTTACCTTAACAGTATCACTTGCAGAAATTGGAACTTTTGGATAAAATGTTGCTGGCAAAAAGGGAGATGCCATAGTAAATACTATGACTATTGAGAACAATAATATGAATAGCCTTGATTTCATGCTGTAATTAAGTTGCAAAATTAAGCAAATAATAAAATACTTTATATGTATTTGGTGTTTTTAACTTTTAACTATATAAACTTGCTATGCCATTCCTCAAATCGCTTTACACCATCTTCTCCAAACTTCTTTAAACTTCGCTTAGCCTCTTCAAAAGTTTTAACATGGTCTAAATGTGATTTAGAGAAGAATTTATCAGCATAGCATACAACTTGTTCTTCTAATGTTTCTGGTAAAAAATCTTTAATTGGTAAAGGTAAATTTTGTTCTAATATATTTTGTTTTGTTATTCCTGCTCCAGTATGGCGTTCACATACACGTGCATGACGTGGAAAACCTTCAAGTCTCAAAATATTAGCTCCTATCCTACCATGACAAATATAAGGTTCTGAACCAAAACATTGTATACCCGGAGCATTACAACGAAATATTCCAATATCATGTAACATAGCTGCCTCTTCAACAAACTGTTTGTCAATGTGAAGTTCTGGATGTAACTTTACTATTTCTAATGCCTTCATACAAACACATTTGCTATGCTCTAACAAAATATGCTTAAGTTCGTTAGGCGTTGGATAATATTTATCTATTATAGAAAGATAATTCATTTTGTTCTACGTTTGAATTCAGAGCATATTATTGCAGTAGCTACAGCAACATTAAGTGATTCTGCCTTATTGGTATTATTAGAGAAATTTGGTATTAACAATCGTTGAGTAACCCTACTTTTTATATTTTTACTTAGTCCATTTCCTTCATTTCCCATAAGTATTAGCCCATTATTAGTAAGTGATTGAGAATAAATATTATCACCATCTAATAATGTTCCATAAATAGGATAACTTTTAGGTAAATCATCTATAACACTAACTAAATTACAATAGGTAACATTAACTCGAGCTATACTACCCATTGTTGCTTGCACAACTTTAGGTGCCCAGCAATCTGCAGTTGTTTGAGAACATATAATATTATGTATTCCAAACCAATCTGCTATTCTTATTATTGTACCTAAATTTCCAGGGTCCTGTACTTCATCAAGTCCTATAACTATATTTTTCTGTAACTCTATAGATAATTGACTTAAAGCAAATTCCTTTGGCTTCAACTTAAATACTCCTAATATATTCTGCGGATGTTGTAAAAATGAAACACGACGTATATCGTTCTCATTTTCCAGTATTAATTCTACTTGAAAACCAGAGTCTATAAAATCTTTAACTATCTTATATCCTTCAGCTACGAATAAACCTGTTTTTTCTCTTCCCTTCTTAGTAGATAGAGAACGTATTGTTCTTATTTGTTTATTAGATAACACAATGGCAAAATTACAAAAAATACTAATATGCTCGTTATTACTATTCTGTTTTTTAGTATCTTTGCACTCCAGCAAATGTAAAAAGCCTTTTAATGAAACATATAAATTCGTTACAAAATTTACATATAATAAATATAACACTATTAAGTTTATTAGGTATTTTCTTTTTTTCATGTTCTACAGATAAATTTATTGGAGAAGGTCAGTATTTGTTAGAACAGGTTAAAATAAAAGCAGATTCAAATAGTGTTGATGCCAATAATTTTACTCAATATATAAGACAAAAAGATAACTCACGCTGGTTTTCGCTTATAAAAATACCTCTCAGCACTTATTCATTATCAGGAAAAGATACTACAAAATGGATAAACAGAACTCTCCAAAATATGGGAGAAAAGCCTGTAATATACGATACTCTACAAGCTAAACTCACTAAAGAAGATTTAAGAATAGCATTAAATAACATAGGATACTTAAATGCAAAGGTCGACATTGAAACAAAAATAGAAAAAAAAAGACTTAAGGCTACATATATACTTCATCCTGGTTCACCATTTAAAATAAAAAAGTTCAATTATGATATACAAGACTCTGTTATTGCTAATATTCTTAAACCTCATATAAAATTCATTTACAAAGATTTCTGTGGCAAACAGTTTAATGTAATGAAACTTGATGAAGAACGAAAAAGACTTACTAATATACTAAATAATATTGGATACTATAAATTTAATAAAGACTATATAACTTATTCTGCAGACTCAACATATAAAGATAATACTGTAACTCTAACATTACATATTGCACCATATTATAATACAAATATACATTCTACTACTCTTCATCCTCGCTTTATAATAAGCAAAGTAGATATAACAGGTGAAGACTCCATAAAACTTCCTCTTAAAGAAAATATAATAAATGATAATAATTTAATTGAGAAGGGTAAATACTTTTCTTTAAATGATTTACAAGAAACATACAAAAATTTTGCACGACTTGGAGCTATAAGATTTACTAATATTGAATTTAAAGAGCTTCCAAAAGAAAAAGGAAAAAACAAACTACTTGCAAAATTAACTTTAATACCTAACAAAATTAATACTATTTCTTTTCAACCAGAAGGAACTAATACAGCAGGAAACTTAGGAGCAGCAGGGGTAATTACATATCAAAATAGGAACTTATTCAAGGGAAGTGAGCTTTTAAGTATAGAGTTACGATCTGCATTTGAGGCTATAACAGGTCTTGAAGGATACGAAAATAAAAATTACGAAGAATATAGCTTACAAACTAAACTTGAATTTCCGAGATTTCTTGCTCCTTTTTTAAAACATAAGTTTAGAAGACAAAATAAATCTACAACAGAAGTTTCACTAAGTTGGAGTTTGCAAAATAGACCAGAATTTCATAGACGTGTGTTCTCAGCAGCTTGGAGATACTTGTGGACTAATGAAGATAAACATATTAGTTTTAATTTTGATGCTACAGACCTTAACTATATTTATATGCCATGGATTAGTAAAACATTCAAAAAAGATTATTTAGATGATGTGTCTAATCGCAACGCTATATTACGCTATAACTATTCCGATTTATTTATTATGAAACTTGGATTTGGATTTAACTATAACTACAATAATACAGCTATTAAATTTCAAATAGAAACAGCTGGAAACTTTTTAAATGGACTAAGTTTGTTTATGAAATTTAATAAAAACTCACAAGGTCAAAATAAATTTTTCAATATAGCTTATGCACAATATGCAAAACTCGACTTTGCTTATACACATGTATTTAAATTTGATACTCATAATAATTTAGTTATGCATACAGATATGGGCATTGCTTACCCTTATGGAAATAGTAATATTCTACCATTTGAAAAACGATATATATCAGGTGGTGCAAACTCTGTAAGAGGTTGGAATGTTAGAGAATTAGGACCAGGAAGGTTTAATGGTAAAGATGGGCGTATAGATTTTATTAACCAAACTGGAGACTTAAAACTAAATTTCAATCTTGAATATCGTACTCACTTGTTTTGGAAACTTGATGGAGCAGCTTTTATAGACTTGGGGAATATATGGACATTAAGAAACTATGAAGAGCAAAAAGGTGGACAGTTTACATTAAATACCTTCTATAAAGAACTTGCTGCTGCATACGGATTAGGTATAAGACTAAACTTTGATTATCTTATTTTGCGCTTAGACATGGGTATGAAAGCTATAAATCCTGTATTTAATACCCCAAAAGAGCATTTTCCATTAATATGTCCAAAGTTTAAACGAGATTTTGCTTTCCACTTCGCAGTAGGTTTACCATTCTAATCTAATAATAAATTCTCTTACAGCCCACGACTTTTATATATCAACTCTTTCGCGTTATTTATTTTTTGAAACTTCTTTTCTGCAGATTTATAAATATCATCTCCCAATTTTGCAACACGATCAGGATGATACTTTAACGCCATTTTACGGTAAGCGGCTTTAACTTCATTATCAGTAGCTGTAGAATTTATACCTAAAATTGAATATGCTTCTGTTAAAGTCATTCCACTACTATCAACAGAACAGCTACTCATATTAAGAAGAGAATCAACATCTTTAGTAGATAAACCAAGATATTGGGCTATTTCGTATAATACAACTTTTTCATCATAGGTCACTTTTCTATCAGCCTTAGCTATCATTACTAAATAACTAAGCAGTTGAAGTCTTTCCCCTTCACCAAGATGAAAAGTTATCTCAATACAGCTTTTACGTATTGTTTCTTTAAACTGTTTTATCCCCTGTTCATCTTGAAGACGAAATAATTTTAAAAGTATACCCTCACCTTCTTCTACTGCATTTGATCCAAAATTATTAAAAAGAAATTTACGAACAAACTCCATTTCAGAATGCATTATTTTCCCATCTGCTCGAATAACATAAGAACTTAGCACTAACATACTAAATAAAAAAGAATTACGCTCTCCTTCAAATGGATTATTGCTATAAGAAGTTGAATGAAAATCATCAGATTTCTTATTATTCGTCTCAGAACTATTATCTGAAATACTTTCTAAAAAACTACCTATACAATAACCTGCTATAGCTCCTAAAATATTTCCACCACTAAGAAGCCAGCCTAAACTACCTGCTATCCATTTTCCGTATTTCATACCTATATTTTTCTATTGTTTATATACTGTTACCACTTAACTCCTTAACTCTTTTTACATTATCTCGCTCTCCTACTATCCAAAGAATATCACCCCGTTCTAATATTTGCTTAGGATTTATCGATGTTATATGAGTTTGTCCTTCATCCATACCAACAACCATACAATTAAATTCATCTCTTATACCACTCTTAACTAAAGTTTTACCAACAAATGGGCTATTATCAGATAAAACTATTCGTAACAATATCATTTCATGCTGCTCTATATTAGTATCTTCTGGAATTATTTCTGTTTTTAATGCTGAAGATATTGCAGACAACTGACTATCATTACCTATTGCGCTAATTGCATCTCCAGGAAATATTATTGTATTACCACGTGGAATATTTATACAATGAGAGCCACGAATAATACTACTTACATGTACTCCAAAACGATTTCGTAATCTTAATTTATTAAGAGATTTACCTGCCCAAGTTGAGTCTTCTGGAAGGACAAACCTCCCTATATGAATATTTCTATCCAATAGATGATCAGCAAATAAAGGACGACGTTTACCTTTTACCTGAGCTGCTATTTCTCTACTATGTAAATTCTTAATAAATAATCTCTCTAAAGCTATACTATGCCGCTTCATTTGTCGGGATAAAATCATAAAAGTTAATAAAGCTATAGCTATAGCAATTAATAAAGCATTTGTAAACTTTGAGAGATAGTTACAAATATAAAAAATAAATCCTAAGGCTATTACTCCACGTACAACAATAGTGAATATCAAAGGAAATCTATTAAACTTATTTTTTGCCCATAATGCTTTAAACTCCTCCGAATGATTTTTTTTCATAACAAAAGCACGTAAAAAAGGAGCAATAAACAATATGGTTATAAAGCCACATACTGCATTACCAGCCCAATGAGTACCCGTAATTTCAACAGATATTCTGCGCAATATAGGAAGAACTATAGTAAACATAATAGCTATTACAGCTACAGACAATATACTATAAATTAAAGTATTAGCAACTAATGCACGCATCAAATTTTTCCAAATATTATCTGATGATAAATCTTTCTCTGTATCTATATCATCTATGTGAGTTAGTCGGCGTACCCATTGCTTAGGAAGTTTACATAATAAAAACCTATATGTTGGTTCTGCACCGCGTATCATGTAAGGAGTTAAAAATGTAGTTATTACAGATACTGCTACTACAACAGGATAAAGAAAACTACTAATCACATTCATAGACAATCCTAAAGTTGCTATAATGAAAGCAAATTCTCCTATCTGAGCCATAGAGAAACCACAACATAAAGAATTTTTTAAGGACTGTCCTCCAAGCATATAAGCTATTGTACCAAATATTGCTTGTCCAAAAATTATTATAAAAACAAGTAATATAATTGGTAAAGCATATTCTAAAATAATATTTGGATCAACAAGCATACCTACTGAAACAAAGAATACAGCACCAAAAAGATTTTTTATAGGTTCTACTACTTTTATTATTTTATCTGCTTCTATTGTCTCTGCAAGAATACTACCCATTATAAAAGAGCCAAAAGCTGCACTAAATCCTACTTTAGATGCAATAACTGCCATAAAAAAACATAAACCAAGTGATACAATGAGCAATGTTTCACTATTTAAATACTTACGAACTTTACGTAAGAATGATGGTATAATAAACAGTCCTACTACAAACCACAATATTATAAAAAATCCTATACGTAATACGCTACTTATAAGTAGCCCTCCATTAGGGGTATTTCCTGTAGCTATTGAACTAAGCAACACCATCATTACTATAGCTAAAATGTCTTCTAAAATAAGTACGCTCATAACTACTGAAGCAAAATGCTGTTGAAGGAGTCCCATATCAGAAAAAGCTTTATAAATTATTGTTGTAGAACTCATTGCTAACATTCCTCCAAGAAAAATACAGTCCATCCTACTCCAAGTAAAAATATGACCTACAATGATACCCAACGCTAACATACAAAAAACTATTGTACACGCAGATATTACAGGTGATATACCCATCCTAAGTATCTTTTTTACAGAAAAATCTAAACCAAGAGAAAATAATAAAAATATTACTCCTATATCTGCCCAAGTTTTTATATTGCTCTCATCCATAACGCTCATTATATAAGGCATGTGTGGAGAAACGAGAAAACCTGCTACAATATATCCTAAAACTAAAGGTTGTTTTAGACGTTTAAAAAGAAGAGTAACAATACCTGCCACTACAAGAATTAAAGCAAGATCTGTTATAAGATCATGTAGTCCGTGCATAAATAAATCTTAATCGTTATACTTAGATGTAAGTTCACATATTTTTATTATAACTTCCATAGCTTTTTCCATTACTTGAATAGATACAAATTCGTAAGGTCCATGAAAATTAACTCCACCTGCAAAGATATTAGGACAAGGAAGCCCCATAAAGCTAAGTTGTGCACCATCTGTTCCGCCTCTAATTGCTCTAACTTTAGAAGATACGCT
Source organism: uncultured Prevotella sp. (assembly GCA_946998295.1). Classification (GTDB taxonomy): domain Bacteria; phylum Bacteroidota; class Bacteroidia; order Bacteroidales; family Bacteroidaceae; genus Prevotella. The sequence goes on along the minus strand of CAMPYS010000025.1, from coordinate 8,235 downwards.
ACATTCCTGCATTGCTTTTAAAACTATATCAATAACGTGCATATTAGGATCTATCTTCTCTTTCATGTTATAATATTGATCTGATAGTAAAAGTTGTACTGTACCTTTTCCATACTTTTCATTCAAACTATCTACACATTTTTCTATATAATGTTTACGGTTTTCAAAATGTATACGATCATGGTCACGAATAATATAACTTAACTTAGCTTTTTCGCAACTTCCCTCAATACTCAAAAGATGATAAAAGCCTTCATATCCCTCTGTTGCTTCAGGAATTTCAGTAACTGGTATCATACTATTTAATTCGCATGCTATACGAGCTGCATTTATCATTTTACCTTTTGCATAACCAGGATGAACGCTTACTCCACGTATTTGAATTTTAGCACTTGCGGCATTAAAGTTTTCATATTCTATTTCGCCAATATCACCTCCATCTATTGTATATGCCCATTGGCAACCAAATTTTTCTACATTAAAATGTTGCGCACCTCTACCTATTTCCTCATCAGGATTAAATCCTATACGTATATCGCCATGTTCTATTTCTGGATGATCCCTAAGATAACACATTGCTTGAACTATTTCAGCAATTCCAGCCTTGTCATCTGCTCCAAGAAGTGTAGTACCATCAGTTACTATAAGATCTTCACCTTTATGGGATAATAATTCAGGAAACTGTTTCGGAGATGATATAATACTATCACTTAAATGTATATCTCCTCCATCATACTTTTTTATTATTCTTGCTTTTATATCTTTTCCGCTTGCATCAAGTGCTGTATCATAATGAGAAATAAAACCTATTGTTGGTATCTTTTTATGGCTATTAGATGGTAAAGTAGCATAAATATATCCCATATCATCTATTTCTACATCTTTTAGTTTTTCTCTCTCAAGTTCATCTTTTAGATAATTGGCAAAAATAAGCTGTTTTGAAGTACTCGGAATTGTTTCAGAATCCTCGTTTGATTGAGTATCAAACTTAGTATAATTAATAAATCTGTCTGCTATTTCTATAATATCTTGCATGGTCATTTAATCTTATTTATATTACAATAAATATAATATAAAGTATTTTGCAAAGATAACCAATTATTGTAAAAAATATTTGCATCAAAACGTATTTTGATATTTTTTGTCTAATTTTGCAACATCAATCTGAAATATAATTTGACCTATTATTCGTAAACAAGAATATTATAATATGGGAAGAAAAATAAAATTTAGTCTCATTTATAGAGATATGTGGCAAAGTTCAGGAAAGTTTCAGCCACTTAAAGAACAATTAGTAAAAATAGCACCCGTATTTATAGAGATGGGATGTTTTGCTCGTGTCGAAACAAATGGAGGTGCATTTGAACAAGTAAATCTTCTTGCAGGAGAGAACCCCAACAAAGCAATACGTGCCTATACAAAAATACTACATGAAGCTGGTATACAAACTCACATGCTCGACAGAGGTCTTAATGCTCTGCGTATGTATCCTGTACCTGATGATGTACGTGCTATGATGTATAGGGTTAAACATGCACAAGGAGTAGATATTCCAAGAATATTTGATGGTTTAAATGATATACGTAACATTGCCCCATCTATTAAATGGGCAAAAGAGGCAGGAATGATACCTCAAGCTGCATTATGTATAACAACATCACCTATACATACATTAGAATACTATTGCAAATTAGCTGACCAAGAAATTGAAGCTGGAGCAGAAGAAATATGCTTAAAGGATATGGCTGGTATTGGACAGCCCGTTTTTCTTGGTAAACTAACTAAAATGATTAAGGATAAACATCCAAATATCTTAATAGAATATCACGGACATTCTGGGCCTGGTCTATCTATGGCATCTATGTTAGAAGTTGCAAGAAATGGTGCTGATATTCTTGATGTTGCTATTGAGCCTTTATCATGGGGAATGGTTCATCCTGATGTTATATCTGTTCAAAGTATGCTCAAGAATGCAGGTTTCGATGTTCCTGAGATAAATATGGATGCTTATATGAAAGCAAGAGCTATGACACAAGAGTTCATAGATGATTGGCTTGGCTATTTTATAAATCCAAAGAATAAAATAAGTAGTTCTCTGTTACTTGGATGCGGTCTTCCCGGAGGAATGATGGGGTCTATGATGGCTGATCTTGGTGGTATACACACTACTATAAATAATCTTAGAAAGAAGAAAGGTGAACCAACATTATCTTTAGACGACTTGCTTATTAAGCTATTTAACGAAGTTGCATACGTATGGCCTAAAGTTGGTTATCCTCCACTTGTAACTCCATTCTCTCAATATACTAAAAACATAGCATTAATGAACTTGCTAACTATTGAGCAAGGCAAAGGTCGTTTTGTTATGATGGACGACACTATGTGGGGTATGATTCTTGGTAAGAGTGGTAAAGTGCCTGGAGAAATAGCACCAGAACTTGTAGAATTAGCTAAGGAGAAAGGTCTTGAATTTACAACAGCGGATCCACATACATTAATTCCTAACGCTTTAGACGACTTCCGTAAAGAAATGGACAAAAATGGTTGGGAATATGGAGAAGATGACGAAGAACTGTTTGAACTTGCCATGCATCCTGAACAATATAGAAATTATAAGAGTGGACAAGCTAAGAAAAACTTCCTTGCCGATTTACAAAAAGCAAAAGATGCTAAACTCGGTGCAAAAATTAGCATAGAAGAAGCTACAGCGTTCAAACATGCAAAAGCAGATGCTATTATTGCTCCTGTGAAAGGACAAGTATTTTGGGATTTTCAAGGAGATGGAGAAACCGCCCCTGCAATTGAACCATTTATTGGAAAAGAATACAAAGAAGGCGATAACCTTTGCTACATACAAGCTCCATGGGGAGAATTTGTCAAAGTTCCTGCAGCTCTCGGTGGACAGTTAGTAGAAATAAATGCTAAACAAGGTTCAAAAATAAGAAAAGGTGATGTAATAGCTTATATACAAAGAGCACAATAATTTTTTAGTATAAAATATTTAAATTTATATATCATATTTGTAATAAAAAGTAGGATGTGTCGATTTTGACACGTCCTACTTTTTTATTATTAGTTTTCTTTATTTTATCCTATAGGATAAAATATTGTACATTAAACATTCTTTTCATTAGAGATTATTACTGTAAAAAACAAATATCTAAATAAGAATATCCATTCATAAATATCTATCTTTAGTTCTCATATAATTTATATGTTAGATAAATTATATATTTAATTTATGCCATATCTAAGTAAAATATCTTTATATTTACTTTTTTGTAATATTCTGTTTGTTCTTTAAAGATTTTATGTATCTTTGTTCAAAAGCATTCTAAAAATAAAAGAATATAAATGAAAAAAAATACAAAACATTGTTTCACTAAAAGTATAAAATTTAAACTAATAATTGCTTTACTTATATGTATTGCTTTTGGTGCTTTTTACAACTTTGTTATATCTCCTTCAACTGATATTGATCAAAACCAAATTGTAGAAGAAGAGCAGCATAAAGCCACTTTAGATACATTAGATATTGTTGGGGACTATCTATGGAAGGGTAAACGATTAAAAGATAAAATAGATGATAATTCTTCTAAGAGTTCTAATAGAAAGACTAAAGCTGCTAATAAAACTAAAAAACACTCTGAAAACAAAAAAGATGTAGAAGAAAAAATAGATTTACCAAAGATAGTACTACCTGAATCTCCTAAACCTATTGAACCTGAAGATAAAAATAACAATACATCAGACAATGCTGTAAGATAAATGTATAATAAAGGTAAAAAGAAAGTAGACAAAAAATAAATTCCCCTACTCTATCAAAAAAGGTTATGCTACAAACCTAAAGTATTTTTAAACTGTATATATTCTTTAAAAATATAGTTATTTGTATCACATATAAAACTTATAACTTGTGAGAAGACATATAGACTTATAAAAATAATAGCTATAAATAAAATACTAAAAGAGAAAAATATCCATAAATCTCCATCAGCATACTTTTCTTGAAAACGTTTTAAACGTGATGAGGACTTAGTTAAAATTTTATCGGTAACAGCAGAAGCTGTTGAAAGTACTTTTAGTTTTTCTTTTGGAACAAAATTATTATCGTTTAAATTAAGTTCTGAAGATTCTGCAATAGGAACAACTGAACGGGCTTTCGTTCTGAAAGGTGCTGCTGATCCTAACTGACACATAAGCATTCGCTTACAATAAGGGCATTGCACCTTCTTCTTACCTGTAGTAGATGACTCTATAACAAACGAATTATTACATTTTGTACATTGAACATTGTATCGCATACAGTTGGCAAAAGTAAAAAAAACTTTGTAGATAATAAAGGAATATATAAAAAATTATAAATGCAAGTTTCAACTTCAAAATATTTTTTTTATGTTATTTCATCTTTTCGTGCAAGTTAAATAGTGTAACTACTCGCTTTGCATATAAAATACCTATTAATACAACGTAAACCTGTGCCTTTATTGATGGCATCGCTGTCGCAACGGAATGAGATGTGCAAAATAATAATTGTATAAAAAATTTACCTGTAAAAAGTGACATAACAATCGTTTAAGTTAAAGACCAATAACGAACCTTATATAAACGCCTGACCGTTTCTATAAGAATCGCAGAGACGTTTCTATAAGGATCGCAACAAGGGTTTAAGTTAAGCGATTAGGAGTTTTATTAAGTGTTTTATAAACTTCTATTTTTTAAGTAGTTACAAAAAAAATACTTTTTAGTAAAAATATCCTTAAATATAGATTATTATCTGCATATAATGCTATTAAATAGCAACTCTTTTTTATATTCGTTTTTGTATATATTTTTAACTACTAAAAAATAAAAAGAGTAGCAATAATAAGAATGGTATTTGAGTTATCTTGTCCCACTATTGTGTTAATATATATAGAAAAAACACTTGACGCTGCAAAATTACTATATAAGTAAAAACAAAACGTCAAGTGTTTTATATTAATTATCAGTAAAAAGCTATTGCTAATTAATATGTATTTTACTAATAATTACATTGTTTTCTGCTGTTAATACTCTTAATATATACATGCCTTGTTTTAATGATAGGTTTATCGTATTAGCTTTAGGAGCTTGATTAAATACACATATTCCTGACATATCATAAAGCTCTATCCTTTTGATTTGTTGATAATCTTCAAAAGAAATAGAATTATTATTTAATTTAAACTCTATCTTTTTATTTATATCTTTTACCGCTTTTATATCCGCAGGGTCCATACCTATGTATACAATATTTCTACTATTTCCCGCTAATGGCATAGGAATATTGCTTTTTCCTGCTGTATATTCCATATAAAGAATATATTTTCCCTTCTTTAAATTCTTATCAGGTTTTATATTTATAGTCATTTCCCCTATTTTTCCTACAGGTAGGTTACATTTAAATAAATTTACTAAACTTCCGCCTCTTAATGTTAATGGTGCTAAGCGTACACGTATTTTACAATTGTCTAATTGCTTATTTATCTTTATGTTTATTTTTATGTCATTATATTTTGTTCCAGGAGTCATTACTTTAGTAGGCAACTCAAATTTAGTAACAAATAGTGGGTATTCATTATCCTCTTTTATTTCTATTGTTGATAATTCGTTTACTCCCTCCATCTGATGTTCATTTCCATTTTGATCGACAAAATAAGGTATTACATTATACGTACCTGGGATGATAGTCATAGGTGTATAATAAATTATCTGCTCTACTTTTTGATCTTTGAAATCTTTATCCATTTGGAAGAAATCAATAATATCATTAGATTGTGTGTTTTTTAGTTTTAAGAGTAATCCTACTTTGCCATTTGGTCCATAATTACGCACATTGTGCATAAGTATTATTTTCTCACATTGTTTAATCTCTTGCTTTTTAGTAGTGGCATTTAACCAAACTAAATTACTGAGCTGTCGTATAACAGGGTGATTAACTTCAGGTAATAACTCTATTGTGCTTTCACCTGCTATTTCCTTGAAGGGTATATTTTCATATTTACTTTCAAATGCTGTTACCTTATATATCCCTGGCTTCATTTCTTTAGGGAAATTTATTAGCATTTCTATATCTTTTGTACTATTATCATATACATTATGGTCTGGGCGTATACTCTTACCTGCTCCTTGTAGTTTTATCTCTGTCTCTTTTACAATGTGTGTATTATTAGGATTTGTTTTAGATGTAAACTTTAAGTCTATATTATGTAGATAGAAATCGTTGCTATTATTATGTACTGTCATTTTGAACAAGGCACTACCTTTAGCATATAATTTTCCATCAGGAGTAATTTTGCTTAACAATGTTGCATCAGGTGTAGGCTTATGCTGTATAACATTAACTATTTGTCCACTTTTGACAGTAGCATCTCCATAATTTGGAAGATTTTTAGATGTACGTAATATTGAGTAATCACTCTCATTTTGATGTTTAACAACAAATTGTATTTTATAATCTGTTCCATCAGCTATATCACCAACATCTGTTGATATACGATCTACTTTTACCTGTACAAAATTTGGCTTTTTATTTTTAGTTATACCTATAATATTTAAATCTTGTTCTTTTAAGACTTTTAAAATTTTGTTTTCTTTAGTAGTTATAGCAACTCCAACTTTACCTTGGTAGTTGCTCATCTCATCATATTTTATATTTGTCATACATAGTAATTCAGAAGGGAAACTACCGTGACCGTCAATAAAATTTACGTTTGCGCGTGTATAAGCATATAAAGCCCATATATGCTTGTTATCTTTTCCGTCAGGTCGCTGTATACCTGTTATTATTTCTTGCTGTAAATTATATCCGCCTCCATTGGCTCCAATACCTAAATCGTATGGATTAAGAGCTGCTACATTGAAAAAGCCATTGCTTTTGCCATACCATCCCCAATTTATATGTACAAAGTCGTTACTATCATATCCATCACATACAAAAGCATGACCACCTTGTCCATCTTCATTTGAGGCACTATAAAATACAGGTCGTTTAGCATTAAGCTCATTCTTAATGAGTTCTATCCACTCTGAAGCTGTATAATAGTCTCTTTCACGATAACTTATTCCTTTGTCATAACCATAATTATCTATTAGAAGTCTGCATACAGCTTGTGATAAAGCTCCACTTCCATTTGGTGCAAATTCCATATCTAACCCTACAGCATTATTAAATGAAAGCATAGCAACTTGATTATTCTCCTCTGTGTCATTATAGTTCTTCTCAAGGTACTCAGGCATTTTATTCCAATTATATGTAGTACCTTCAAAGTCTGCAGTGAGTTCTTTTCCTATATTTGCCCTATATGTATACTTGCCAATTCCATGCTCAGGGTATTTATGGTATCTCATTATTTGAGCCGCTGCTGTGGCAACACATCCAACATAATAATGTTTAGTTTCTCCTTCCCTCTTATATTCAGGAAACTTTGAGTTAAATGGCGCGTCTTGTCCCCATTTAATTCCACCAAGTAATGGAGAAACTATTATTTTTCCTTTTGCATTATTAGTAGTTGTAGCAGATAGTAGAACAGGACTATTAGATGCATATTTAACAACCTTTGCATACATTTGCATCATTGTTACAATATTACTTGGAGCATCTTTTAAATCAAAATGACCTTGGTCACTATAACCAATAATCTGCCCTATTGCATCATCGCCTGACACTATTACAAAACCATTATTACCCTCTGTGTTATAGATATAAAATGGTTCATAATCTTCTGTTGATTCAAAATTAATTACTTGCTTAGACGCATTTGAATAGATAGCTTTAATTGGTTTATGCTTCTTTGCATTAAAAAACTCTTGTGCTATTTGCTGTGCTTGCATCTTTGTCACTTTATCAGCTGTTACAGTAATAGTACTTGTTGCTAAAAGTAACAAGATAGATAATAATTTTTTCATACGATTGTTTTTTATATAGTGTATGGTTTGGGTTTTTATATTTCACAAATTTAGTGTTTTATTATTTTACTATTAACAAAAAATAAAAGAAAGGTGTTTTATTAATCTATTTTAACCATAAAATAGATTAATAAACAAGTGCAAAAATAAAAATTCTAATTATAGATATATTATCCAAATAATAAGCGTAAAGCCTCTTCTACCTTACGAACTTGATAAACTTTAATAGTAGAATGAGATGAAGTTCCTTGTATATTATTATATGGTATAATAATGTTTTTAAAACCTAATTTTTCAGCTTCAGCT
>CAMPYS010000024.1 GCA_946998295.1 uncultured Prevotella sp. | reverse complement strand
AATAATTTTTTAAAGACTCTTTATTCATAGGGATTATTTATTTTATTTTATAGTAGCTAACACTATAAAAACTTTAGCTTGTTTATTTTCTAAATTGGAGTAATGTAATTTATTTGTGACAATGGTACGGTGAAGGTTTCCACCTTCTACCAAATACCTTTGTCGTGATTATAACGTTGTGGCTATAACGTTGTAATAGTTTTTATAAACTTCTTGTTATTTTAATTCTTTTTGTTTTCTTTACTAATAAACTGTACAAACGTAATATTTGATACGTAAATATTCAACAAGTTTAAAAGTATTTCTATAATAATATAAACTACTTATTTTTTAGAGTATTACATATTTTATTATATGTCTATGGATACGTATTTTATCCTACTTGGCTTCCTGGTTTTACCTTGTTTAATATTGTAGTAACGCTTAACGAATCGTCGTAATTGACAGCAGACAATATCATTCCTTGACTTTCAATACCCATAATTTTACGTGGTGCAAGATTTGCAACAAATAGAACATCTTTTCCTATAAGTTCCTCAGGCTTATAATATCCTGCTATACCACTTAATATAGTACGTTCTTTGCCAGACCCATCGTCTATCGTAAAATGTAATAACTTCTTACTCTTTTTAACTGGTTTGCAATCTATTATATTTCCTACACGTAAATCTAACTTCTCAAATTCACTAAATTCTATATTAGGCTTTATAGGCTTTGCTGTATAGTTAGAAGCCTCATTAGCTTTTTTAGTTTCCTCAAGTTTCTTTAATTGTCTATCTATTGCATCGTCTTCTATTTTTTCAAATAACAAGTGTGGTTCTTTAAGTTGATGACCTGTTTTTAATATTTCAGTACTACCGAGCTGCGACCAATCATAGTCAGAGAGATTTAACATATCTCTAAGTTCCTTACTACTAAATGGTAAGAACGGTTCAAAAACAATACTTAAATTAGCAACTAACTGTAAAGATATATTTAAGATAGTTTCAACTCTGTTAGGATCAGTCTTCCATATTTTCCAAGGTTCACATTCTGTTATATATCTATTACCTATTCTTGCTAAAGTCATTGCTTCTTTTTGAGCTTCACGGAACTTGAAACAATCTAAATAATGTTCTACTTTATCTTTTACATCTTTAAATTCAGCTATAGCCTGTTTATCAACCTCTAAAAGCTGCCCACAATGTGGCACAACACCTTTCCAGTATTTCCAAGTTAATTGTAATGCTCTATTAACAAAATTACCATATATAGCAACAAGTTCGCTATTATTTCTTTCTTGAAAGTCTTTCCATGTAAAGTTATTATCCTTTGTTTCTGGTGCATTAGCCGTAAGTACGTAACGAAGAGTATCTTGCTTGTTAGGAAAGTCTACTAAATATTCATGTAACCAAACAGCCCAATTCCTACTTGTTGAAATCTTGTTATTCTCAAGGTTTAAAAATTCATTGGAAGGGACATTATCAGGAAGTATATAATTTCCATGTGCTTTTAACATACTTGGAAATATTATGCAATGGAAAACAATATTATCTTTACCTATAAAGTGAATTAATCTTGTTTCAGGATCTTGCCACCATTGTTCCCAATTACCATACTTAGTAGGGTTTTTGTCGCATAGCTCTTTTGTGTTTGATATATAACCTATAGGTGCATCGAACCAAACATATAGAACTTTACCTTCGGCTCCCTCTATAGGAACAGGTATACCCCAATTAAGGTCGCGCGTCATGGCACGTGGCTTTAAGTCCATTTCTAACCAACTTTTACATTGACCGTACACATTAGGACGCCACTCTTTATGCCCTTCTAATATCCATTGCTTTAACCATTCTTGGTAATTATTTAATGGTAAATACCAGTTCTTTGTTTTTTTTATTACAGGCTTTGAGCCAGATATAACAGAATGAGGGTTTATTAATTCCATAGGACTAAGGTCGCTCCCACATTTCTCACATTGATCACCATAAGCATTTTCATTATGGCAATGGGGACACTCGCCTATAACATATCTATCTGCAAGAAACTGTTTTGCACTCTCATCATATAATTGCTCGCTTTCTTTTTCAATTAACTTTCCATCATCATACAGCTTTTTAAAAAAGTTAGAAGCAAACTTATTATGGGTATCACTTGTAGTACGACTATATATATCAAATGATATACCAAACTCCTCAAATGAATCTTTTATCATTTTATGGTATCTATTGCAAATATCTTGAGGAGTAACTCCCTCTTTTTTTGCACGTAAAGTAATAGGCACTCCATGCTCATCACTTCCACAGATAAAAATAACTTTTTCTTTCTTAAGTCTAAGATAACGAGCATATATATCAGAAGGAATATAAACCCCTGCTAAATGTCCTATATGTACTCCTCCATTAGCATACGGTAATGCTGCAGTAATTGTCGTTCTCTTGTATTTTTTATCTTCCATAATTAGTATTTATATATATATATTCTATATTTTATGATTTCTTTATTCTTATTGTTTTTGCTCCAGAATAGCACCCTATTATTAGATTACCTTTTATATATATATCTTCGTTGCCAGGCATATCAAGTATAAAACCTGCTGCTTTTACTTGAGCAAGAAGATTGTCATATACAGCCTGATTAAATACAGCTAACAAAATTGTACCGTCTTTAAAAGCAATATAACTGGATGTACCTTTACGTAAAGGTTTGGGATAATCTTCATATTTGTTATCAACAAGAATCTTTGCTAACTTACAATTCTTATAATATATGTGTGAGAATTTATCAAAATTATAAATTTCATAATCACGCTTTAAAGAATAGCCATACTTCTTTATTATCGCTTTAGTGGTAGTTGGATCTTCGAACATTGTAATTAATTCATTGATACTTATAACATTCTTGTTAGGTTCAACCTTAATTGGTACAATAGTATCTTTAGTTGTTACAGAATCTATCTTTTTAACTGTTGTTTGAGTTGAAATACATCGTGAAAATACTAATAAAAAAAATGCTACTACAATAACATATAAACTTTTCTTCATATATAAATGATTATAATTATAATTTGCAAAGTTAATACAAATATTTTAAACTTATTATTATAGCTTTTCTTTTAGAAATATCGTAAAATAAAGGTAAACCATACAATTATAAAAATAATTATATATATTAAGAAGTGTTAGTCTGTTTTATTTTGTAATTTTGCAGGAATAAAATAATAAAAATAAATGATATGCAGGAATTAGTAATATACAATACATTACATCGACAAAAAGAACGTTTTCAACCTATAGCTCCACCACACGTAGGTCTTTATGTTTGTGGACCAACAGTTTATGGAGAACCACATTTAGGACATGCACGGCCTGCTATTACCTTTGATATTCTTTTTAGGTATCTTAAGCATATTGGATATAAGGTTAGATATGTACGAAATATTACTGATGTAGGACACTTAGAGCATGATGCAGATGAGGGAGATGATAAAATAGAGAAAAAAGCAAGATTAGAACAACTTGAGCCTATGGAAGTGGCTCAGTTTTATACAAATAGCTATCATGAGGCCATGAAAAAGCTAAATGTGCTTCCTCCCTCTATAGAACCCAATGCAACAGGTCATATCATTGAACAAGAAGAATTAATAAAACAAATAATAGACAACGGATTTGCTTATGAAAGTAATGGAAGTGTTTATTTTGATGTTGTAAAATATAACCAAGCTCATAAATATGGTATTCTCTCAGGACGTAATACCACCGATATGATAAATAACTCTCGGAAATTAAGTGGCGTAAATGAGAAAAAAAATCAAGTAGACTTTGCTTTATGGAAAAAAGCACAACCTGAACATATTATGAGATGGCCATCTCTATGGAGTGATGGCTTTCCTGGTTGGCATTGTGAGTGTACAGCAATGGGACGTAAATATTTAGGTTCACATTTTGATATACATGGTGGTGGTATGGACTTAATATTCCCTCACCATGAGTGTGAAATTGCTCAAGCGGTAGCATCTCAAGGGGAACAAATGGTAAAATATTGGATGCATAATAATATGATTACCATAGATGGACAAAAAATGGGTAAATCGTTAGGTAACTTTATCACACTAAATCAATTTTTTAATGGAACACATGCTTCTTTAACACAAGCATACAGTCCTATGACTATAAGATTTTTTATATTATCTGCACATTATCGCGGAACTGTTGACTTTTCAAACAAAGCTTTACAAGCAGCAGAAAAAGGATATGAAAAACTTATAAACGGAATAGAAGACTTGGAGAACTTACAAACATCTGATAAAACTTCACCTGAAAATAAGAAATTCATTAAAGATTTTAGACAAAATTGTTATGATGCGATGAACGATGATTTATCAACGCCTACTGTTTTGTCATTACTTTTTGAAGGCTGCCATATAATAAACTCTGTTTTAAATCACAAATCACAAATAGATAAAGATGATTTGGAGGAACTGAAACAAGTCATACGCTTATTTGCATTTGATATTCTTGGATTAGAAAATGAATATAGTTCAAATAATGTAGAACGAGAAAAAGCATACGGAAAAGTTGTAGATATGGTTCTTGACCTTAGAGCTAAGGCAAAGGCTAATAAAGAATGGGCTGTAAGCGATCAGATACGTAACGCATTAACTGAAGCTGGATTCCAAATAAAAGACACAAAAGATGGTGTATCTTGGAAACTTGATAAATAACCATCTTATATAATTTTCTTATATCATCCCTCTTCTATCGATGGCACAAAAACAAATACTTTCACAAGAACAAAAGCTACAGCAAGTTCAAAAACTTTCTCAGCAACAAATGATGCAAATCAAATTGCTTGAAATGCCATTGACTGAGTTAGAAGAAAGTATAAATACTGAATTGTATGACAATCCTGCTTTAGAAAAAAAAACAGATGCACTTGATGAGATAGAAGCAAATAACTCTACTATAGACGAAGATAAAAATGACTTAGATTTATTTAGTGAAAAAGAAGAGCGACAAGATGCATTAGATAACGCCTTGGAAAGAATGGAATCGGACGAAGAACTTCCTGTATTTAACACTAAAGGAAATAAAAATGATGCAGACTATGAAGAAATAGTATATGGAGACTCTGTTTCGTTTATAGATAAACTAAATGAACAAATAGGTGAAAGAATATTAACAGATAAACAAGTAAAATTATTAAAATACTTAATAGGAAGTTTGGATAATGATGGACTTTTACGAAAAGATTTAGATGTAATAGTTGATGAACTTGCAATATATGAAAATATTGATTGTGATATTAATGAACTTAAGGACTCTTTAAAGATACTACAAGAATTTGACCCTGCTGGTATAGGTGCTCAAGACCTAAAGGAATGCCTTTTAATACAAATAGAACGTAAAGTAAAAGATGGGTATTGGAAAAAAGATGATACAATATATATACTATTGCATAAGATTTTTACAAAATACTATGAAGAATTTACTAAAAAACATTGGGATAAAATTAAGGTTAATTTAAATTTATCAAATATACAAATAGAAAAATTACAAAAAGAAATAAAACGCTTAAATCCCAAACCCGGTGCATCTTTAGGTGAAACTATTGGTAGAAATATTCAACAAATAACTCCAGACTTTATAGTTGATACTGATGATGATGGTAATGTTAGCCTTTCGCTAAATCAAGGAAATATACCAGAACTTTGTGTCTCAGAAAGTTTTAACGGAATGATTAACGCATACAAAGAAAATAAAAAAAGTATGTCGCGTAAGGATAAAGAAACTTTATTATACATAAAAGGGAAGGTTGAAAGAGCAAAGGGATACATTGAGGCTATAAAACAAAGACAAAACACATTATTAGTAACAATGAAAACTATTGTTGATATTCAAATAAAATTCTTTAAAGATGGAGATGAAGCAGAACTCAAACCAATGATACTCAAAGATATTGCTGATAAAACAAACTTAGATATTTCTACTATATCTAGGGTAAGTAATATAAAATATGTGCAAACACGTTGGGGAACATTTCCATTACGATTTTTCTTCTCTGATAGTTATATAACAAATGATGGGGAGGAATTATCTACACGCAAAATAAAACTATCACTAAAAGAAATTATTAGTAAAGAAAATAAAAATAAGCCTTTTAGCGATGAATTACTTTCAAAGCTAATGAAAGAAAAAGGTTTGCCCATAGCAAGACGTACTGTAGCTAAATATAGAGAACAAATGAATATACCCGTAGCTCGACTAAGAAAAGAGTAATAAATATAATAAATTCAACGTTTAAACAAATTATAGAATAATATTTATTATGAGCAAAAAGAATATAATTGTAGCTGCAAGGATTGCAAGTATGTTGCTAACACCATTTTATCTACCAACTATGGGGATAATAATACTACTCTTTTTCTCATATCTAAATACCTTTATATGGCAAGTAAAATTAATGCTAATATTAATGGTGTATCTTTTTACGATTCTTATCCCAACATTATTAATATATCATTATAGAAGGTATCATGGATGGACACCTATACAATTAGGACAACGCGAACGTAGAATGATGCCATATATCATATCTATATTTTCATACTTAGTTTGCTTATATATCATGGACTTAATACATCTTCCACATTTAATTACATCCATGATAATGGCATCATTAGTCATACAAATTATTTGTTCTATAATAAACGTTTGGTGGAAAATATCAACTCATACAGCAGGGATTGGGGGAGTTATTGGCGCAATAATAGCTTTTTCGTTCATACTTAACTTTAACCCTATTTCGTGGTTATGTGTAGCTATAATATTTTCAGGTATAGTAGGTTCCAGTAGAATTATACTTAGACAGCATTCGCTTACAGAAGTAACTTCTGGACTATTCATAGGCATAATTTGTGCCTTTCTCACTATAACATTAATGTAACAACTTTTTAAATCTTTATTAAAAATAAAAAACAATGAAACCATTAGTTAGTATCATCATGGGGTCTATAAGCGACTATCAAATTATGCAAAAAGCATGTACATGGTTAGAAAATAATAACATCCCATTTGAAATTAATGCTTTGTCTGCACATAGAACACCTAAAGCTGTTGAAACATTTGCAAAAGAAGCAAAAAAACGTGGTATAAAAGTAATTATAGCAGGTGCAGGAATGGCTGCTGCACTTCCTGGAGTTATAGCAGCATCAACAACACTACCAGTTATAGGGGTTCCTATCAAAGGAATGCTTGATGGTTTAGATGCAATGCTTTCTATAATACAAATGCCACCAGGAGTTCCTGTTGCAACAGTAGCTGTAAATGGAGCTGAAAATGCCGCTATACTTGCTGCACAAATAATGGCTGTATACAATGAGGATATAGCTCTTAAAGTTGAAAAATGGAAATCTTCATTATCTAATAAAATAGAAAAAGCTAATGAAGATCTGTCAAAAATAAATGATTATAAGTTTAAGTGTTAATAATTTTATAGATGATTGATTTATTCAACTATAATAGGCGTAAAAGTTCTGTAACTCATGTTGGTATACTCGATATAGGTGGTGATAATCCTATAAGGGTGCAATCAATGACAACAACAAATACCAACGATACAGAAGCATCTGTAAATCAAGCAGAAAAAATAATAAAAGCAGGTGGAGAGATTGTTAGACTAACAACACAAGGAAAAAAAGAGGCAAACAATTTAAAAAATATAAATGCCTTACTAAGAGCTAAAGGTATCATGACGCCATTATGTGCTGATGTGCATTTTAATGCTAATGTAGCAGATGTTGCTGCTCAATATGCAGAAAAAGTAAGAATAAATCCAGGTAACTATGTTGATCCGGGACGTACATTTAAAATTCTTAAATATACTGATGAAGAATATGCAAAAGAATTAAAACGAATAGAGGAAAGACTAATACCATTTATTGAAATATGCAAAAAACACCATACAGCAGTACGAATAGGTGTAAATCATGGTAGTTTATCTGACAGAATAATGTCCCGTTACGGAGATACACCTGCAGGTATCGTAGAAAGCTGTATGGAATTTTTGAGAATATTCAAGAAAAAATCATTTAATAATGTAGTAATTTCTATAAAGGCATCTAATACAGTTGTCATGGTTACATCAGTTAGACTATTAGTAGATACTATGGAAAAAGAGGGTATGAACTATCCTTTACATCTTGGTGTTACTGAAGCTGGTGAAGGTGAAGACGGTAGAATAAAAAGTGCTGTAGGAATAGGAGCATTACTTAATGATGGTATAGGAGATACTATTCGAGTTTCACTAAGTGAAGCACCTGAAGATGAAATCCCTGTAGCTCGTTACTTAGCTAAGTATATAAGACGAAAACAAGGACATATCATAGTACCAGCTGAGACCTATAAAAATTTTAACTATTTACATCCAGAAAGAAGAAAAACAAAATCTGTTGAAAACATAGGTGGAAACAATGTGCCTATCGTTATATCTACATATAAAAAGGAAACTATAGATAATAGCGACTGCTCCCTAAGTCCTGATTACATATATGTTAATGAGCAACTACCTGAAAACTTAATTAAGGGACAAAAATATATTTTAGACTATAATGAATTTATAAAATTAGCAACAAATAATCAATTACCCTCTGAGAATATATACCCTATATTTCCAACATTTGCAATACCTTTTATAGGAACTATAAAGTGTAAATTAAAATTTCTTGTAATAAAATACGGAACTCCAGCAGAAGAATTTATAACGTGTCTTAAATATCATCCTGAAGTTGTTGTGATAAGTATGAGCAATCATCAAAATAAGTTAGCGGAACAACGTGCATTAGTCCATCAAATGATGATAGCAGGAGTAAATAATCCTGTAGTTTTTGCACAGATGTATAACCATTCAATAGGTAATTATAAAGATTTACCTAACAAAAAACCAACTGAAAAAGAATGTTTCCAAATAGAAGCTGCAGCTGATATGGGAGCATTAATGATAGACGGTTTAGTAGATGGTATATGGTTAATGAATAATGGGAATATCTCACAAAACGATATTACTCAAACTGCATTTGCTATTTTACAAGCAGGAAGACTTAGAATGGTAAAAACAGAATACATCTCTTGTCCAGGATGTGGTAGAACACTTTACGACTTACGCTCAACTATAGCACAAATAAAAGAAGCAACAAAAGGATTAGTTGGGGTTAAAATAGGAATAATGGGGTGTATTGTAAATGGGCCAGGAGAAATGGCAGATGCTGATTATGGATATGTTGGAGCAGGTCCTAAAAAAGTAAGCCTCTACAGAAAAAAAGAATGTATTGAAAGGAATATTCCTGAAGAAGATGCAGTAAATCACCTATTAGAATTAATAAAAAAAGATAAAAATACATTACCTAATAAATAATATACAAGGCTGATACAGGTATTATGAATTATACTTTTTATGCTACTTTATTTGCCAATATAATATATTTAACCTACATTTGCAAAAAATAAATAATACAATAAAATGTCATTTACAAAACATTGTAACAAGATTTTTAATAAAGCTATCCGTGATTATCATATTACAGATAATGTTGATACACCTATAAATAATCCATACGAACGTGATTCTATAGAAAACAGATTATATCTAAAATGTTGGATAGACACCGTACAATGGCATTTTGAAGACTTAATACGAGATCCTCATATCAATCCAGATGAAGGTATGAGCCTTAAAAGACGTATTGACCGTTCAAATCAAGATCGTACAGACTTAGTAGAGCAAATAGATTCGTATTTCCGTCAACTTTATTCAGATATTAAAGTATTAGATACAGCAACTATTAATACAGAAAGTCCTGCATGGGCAATTGATAGACTTTCTATTTTAGCTCTTAAAATTTATCACATGCAGGAGCAAGTAGAACGCTCTGATGCCTCTGAAGAACATAAAGCAAAGTGTAAAGATAAATTGGAAATTCTAATGTCGCAGCAAGTTGATCTTAGCACTGCAATAGATCAATTATTGGACGATATAAAAGCTGGACGTAAGTACATGAAAGTATATAGACAAATGAAAATGTACAATGATCCTGCTACAAACCCTATTCTCTACAAAAAATAAAAGATTGAAAGAGGAACAACATATCCTTGTAATAAGATTCTCTGCAATGGGAGACATTGCTATGACTGTTCCTATAATTTATTCGCTTTCTTACCAATATCCAAAAACAAAAATAACAATAGTATCCAAACCTTTCGCTAATACATTTTTTTGCACAATGCCTCCAAATGTCAAATTCATTGGAGTTGATTTGAAACATAAATATAAAGGTGTTAAAGGATTATACAATCTATTTAAATTTTTATATCAAATACATCCTACAGCAATAGCAGATCTACATGATGTTCTTAGAACTAAATTTTTGCGTTTATGTTTCCGCATAAAAGGAATAAAAGTAGCACATATAAATAAACATAAACAAGGTAAACGAAATTTATGCAAGAAGCATCATAAGATATTAAAACAACAACCTACATCTTTTAGTAATTATATTGATGTTATAAAAAAAATAGGATATAACATTACTCCAATATTTAATTCGATATATCAAAATTCCAATACTGCTACTATAATAGCAGACAATAACTTACCTATAAAAACAAAAAACGAAATATGGGTTGGTATAGCTCCATTTGCAGCTCATAAGTGGAAAACTTATCCAGTTAATAAAATGAAGAACGCAATAAAGATATTAATTGAAAGAAATCCACAAATTAAAATCTTTCTATTTGGAGGCGGAGCAAAAGAAGAAGAAATACTCGAAAATTGGTCTAATGAATATCATAACTGCATAAATGTACCTTCTATAACTAATGGACTAAATCAAGAGCTATTATTAATGAGTGAGCTAAATCTTATGATTTCAATGGATAGTGCTAATATGCACTTAGCCTCTTTGGTAAATACTCGTGTTCTTAGTATTTGGGGAGCTACTCACCCTTATTGTGGCTTTTTAGGTTGGAAACAAAATAAAAATGATACTATACAAAATAAAGACCTAAAATGTCGTCCATGCTCTGTATTTGGAAATAAAACATGCTATAGAGGTGATTTTGCATGTATGGAAAGTATTAATGCAAATATGTTAGTAGATGAAATAGAGAGTAGACTTTACAAATAAATCGTAATATAATCATGAATTATAACATTTTACAAAATTACTAAATTTAATTATATATATGTGTTACTATATTTAAAAAATAGTAACTTTGCAGCTATAAATAACAATAAAGCATAAACAATACGCAAATAAATTATGGATAAATTAAGTTATGCCCTCGGTATAAATATTGGAAGTCAATTTAAAAGTATGGGCGCAAATAATCTTTGTGTTGATGATTTTGCACAAGCTATCAAAGATGTGTTCACCAATAATAAATTACAGCTCAATCATGAAGAGGCTAAACAACTAATAAATGAATTCTTTACAGAAGTAGACAAAAAACAAAAAGAAAAATTAGCAGAAGAAAGCAAAAATGCAAAAGCAGCAGGTGAAGCTTTCCTTAAAGATAATGCAAAAAAAGCTGGTATACAAGTGTTACCCTCAGGTCTACAATATGAAATTATAGAAGAAGGAAAAGGTAAAAAGCCTACGGCTACTTCACAAGTTAGATGCCACTATGAGGGAGCTTTAATAAACGGTACTAAATTTGATAGTTCCTATGATCGTGGAGAGCCTGCTGTCTTTGGTCTAAATCAAGTAATAAAAGGTTGGACAGAAGGCTTACAATTAATGAGCGAAGGATCAAAATATAGATTGTTCATTCCATACAATTTGGGATATGGAGAATATGGCGCAGGCGCATCTATACCTCCATTTGCTGCATTAATCTTTGTCGTAGAACTTTTAGAAGTTCTGTAATTAGATTTTACATACATAATTTAAAATAATTAAATAAAATACAATATAAAATGAAAAAACTAACAATCGCAGCCATCGCTACAGTTGCAGTAGCTGGTTTAACAGCATGTGGAGGTTCATCATCTCCTAAAGAAAGTCTTAAAACAGATATTGACTCTCTAAGCTATGCTTTTGGTATAGACCAAGGTCAAAGTGTAAAGCAATATCTCCAACAAATGAAAATAGACACTGCTTATATCGATCAATTCATCAAAGGTATGAATGATGGAGCTAAAAGTATGGAGGATAAAAAGAAAGCTGCATACAATGCAGGTGTAGGTGTAGGTATGAATATGGGAATGGTTATCAAAGAACAGATAAACAAAAGCATATTCGGCGAAGACTCTACTAAAACTATATCAATTTCAAACTTCTTAGCAGGATTTGCAGCAAGCGCAAAGGGTAAAGGTAAGAAACTAACTATAGAACAAGCACGTAAGATAGAAGAAACAGTTGCAAAATCTATACAAGCTAAGAGTGCTGTAAAGAAATACGGTGCCAACAAGAAGAAGAACGATGCTTTTATGGCAAAAATAGCTAAACAAACAGGGGTAAAAGCTCTTAAAAATGGCGTATATTTCAAAGAAATAAAAGCAGGTAAAGGGGCAAAACCAAAAGCATCTGATATGGTGAAAATTAATTACATTGGTAAAACTATTGATGGTAAGGTATTTGACCAACGCAATGGTGCTACTATGCCTATAAGTGGAGCTGTACCAGGATTTACAGAAGCTTTAACCAATATGCCTATAGGTTCAAAATGGGAAATATATATTCCTTATTCACAAGGATATGGAACACAACAAGTAAGTCCTGAACTTAAGCCTTTCTCTACATTAATATTTACAGTAGAACTTTTATCTATAGAAAAGTCTAATTCTCCTCAAGCCCCTATTGCACGTTAATATAGATTGATATATTTAACTAATAATAAACAATATAGAAGGATTGGATAGTTTTTACCCAATCCTTCTTTTAAATAAAAAATAATTTATGAAAAAATTAGGCATATTAATACTACTTTTAAGTGTTTGCACTATTAGTATAAAAGTAAATGCACAAACAAGGAAATTAAAGAAAAGAGTAAATAAAGAAGTTTCAAAACACGTTATTCCACCTGCAGCTTCTTTTAAACTTAAAACACAAAATGATTCTATTAACTATACAGCTGGTTATATCATTTCTAATGATTTAGAAAAGTATGCTGTGAATCAATTAAAGCTAAATAGTAAACAGATAAAAATATTTAAAACAGGAGTATTGCAGGTTGTTAATAACTATTATAATAAAGATATGATAGTATTTGCCAAAGGTGTACAAGCAGGACTACAAATAGTTACAATGTTACAACCTCAAATGGCTAATACTTTAAATTCAGCTGATGTACCTATTGATAATACCTGTTTTTATAACGGTCTTATAGCGAGCATAAATAAAGATACAACAATGTTTACTCAACAAAATGCTGAAAGTTTTTTTGACACAAAAATAAAGAAACTTTCAGCAGATAAACTTTCAAGGCTAAAAGCTGATAGTGAAAAGTTTATGCAAGAAAATAAGAAAAAGAGCGGTATTGTTTCTTTGCCAAGTGGACTTCAATATAAAGTTATTGTTATGGGTAAAGGTAAAAAACCAAATATTAATGATAAGGTAGAAGTATCATACGAGGGACGTACTACTGACGGTAAAATTTTTGATGCTACAGTAAACCATAATGTAGAGTATGATACATTTGGAGTTGGCAAACTAATAAAAGGTTGGACAGAAGCTCTCCAACTTATGCCAGAAGGTTCTACATGGGAACTATATATACCATATTATTTAGCATATAATGAGAGAGGTGCTGGAAGAGATATTCCACCATACGCAAACTTAATATTCAAACTAACGCTAAATCGTATTGTATCTAAAGATGGTAACACAACACAAGACAAATAAATTAACAGTTATAATAAATAATTACAATAAATAAACAAGAGGGTGTGTCTAAATCGACACACCCTCTTGTTTTATAAAATATATATAGTAAGTAATTTAAACTTTATATTATTTTTTCAAAGAGGTTACAAGTTCTTGAGTATCACGGGCTATAACAATCTCTTCATCTGTAGGTATTAACAATACTTTAACTTTTGAATCATCTGAAGAAAGGACACGTTCTACAGCACGGCATTTATTACGTTCTTTATCCATCTTTATTCCTAAGAAGTCAAGACCTTCGCAAGTGTCCCAACGAAGTCCTATTTGGTTTTCACCAACTCCTGCGGTCCATATAATAATATCCACACCTCCCATAGCAGCAGCATAGGCACCGATATATTTTTTTATCCTATAGCTATACATCTGTAAAGCTAATATAGCTCGCTTGTCTCCTCGTTCTTCGGCAGCCTCAATTTCACGCATATCTGAACTTATACCTGTTATTCCTAATACGCCACTCTGTTTATTTAGATACTCAGACATTTCGTGTGGTGTTTTACCGAGTTTCTCCATCATATAGGTAACAGCAGAAGCATCAATATCACCACATCGAGACCCCATCATTAAACCTGCTAATGGAGTCAATCCCATAGAAGTATCTATAACTTTTCCATTTTTTATTGCAGCCATTGAAGCCCCATTTCCTATATGGCATGTAATAATCTTTTGTGTGTTATAATCAACATTAAGGTATTCACATGCTCTTTTAGATACATAGCGATGACTTGTGCCATGGAATCCATAACGGCGTACATGATATTTTTCATACATTTCGTAAGGTATAGCATATAAGTAAGCATAAGGTGGCATAGTGCTATGAAACGCATTATCAAAAACAACAACTTGAGGAATAGATGGTATCAATGAGTCTACAGCCTTAAGTCCTCTTAAATGGCCTAAATTATGTACAGGAGCAAGATCTATAAGACTTTCTATACCTTTTTCTACTTCTTTTGTAACTATACAGCTTTTTTCAAATAAGTCGCCACCTTGAACAACTCGATGACCAACAGCATCTATTTCTTCAAGATTTTTCAATGCACCATATTCTGAATGTGTAAGAGTTTGAAAAACAAATTTAACTCCCTCCTTATGGTCTGGCATATCGTGCATTATTTTCTTCTTACTACCATCAGGTAGTGTTATCTTTATAAAAGATTCATCTAAACCAACACGCTCTGCTATACCTTGAGCAAGAACGCTTTCATCTTCCATGTTATACAATTTGTATTTTATGGAGCTACTTCCGCAATTTAAAACTAATATTTTCATTTAAATTATTTATTATATATATAGTGTATTATTTTGAAAGTAAAGTATAAATGCTATACTACTAATATTATTTTTATCTTGATTTAGCATCTTGAGCTTGACAAGCTGTTATAGCTACCATATAGTATATATCGTCTATAGAGCATCCACGAGACAAATCATTAACAGGTCTATCTATACCTTGTAGGATTGGTCCTATTGCTGTAGCTCCACCAAGACGTTGTATCAGCTTATATCCTATGTTTCCTACTTCTAAGTTTGGAACGATTAAAACATTAGCTTTTCCTGCGATATTAGAATTTGGAGCTTTTTTAGCAGCTGTAATAGGGTCAAGTGCTGCATCTGCTTGTAATTCTCCATCTATATTTAAATCAGGGTAGTTTTTCTTTGCTATCTTTGTAGCCTCTATAACTTTGTCTATTATGTAAACACTTTTACCAGTTTTCTTATCAATAGCATCTTTTGCAGATCCTTTAGTAGAAAAACTTAATATTGCTATATGAGGGTCTTTAAATCCTGCAACACTTTTAGCTGTAGCAGCAGTTGTAAAAGCTATTTGGGATAGTTGTTCTGCTGTTGGGTTTGGGGTTACTGCAACATCACTCATTACTACAATTCCATTTTCACCATATTGTTTTTCATGTGTTAGTATAAGCATTGCACCGCTTACGCAAGTTATACCAGGCTGACATTTTATAATTTGTAAAGCTGGTCTAAGTGTGTCTCCTGTAGTTGAGAGCGCACCTGAAATCTGTCCATCGGCTTCTCCCATTTTTATAATCATGCAGCCTAAGTATAGATTGTTTTTTACCAATTCTCGTGCTTTTTCTAATGTCATTCCCTTTTTCTTCCGAAGTTCTGCTAATTTATTTGCATACTCTTCACTACGAGGATTATTTTGTGGATCTACTATCTTTGCTTTACCTATATTAGATAATCCCCATTTTTCAGATAATTTTTTAATATTTTGAGGATCACCTATAAGTATGATATCTGCTATATCATTAGCCAATGCCTTGTCAGCTGCTTTAAGAGTTCTTTCCTCTTCGGCTTCAGGAAGTACTATACGCTGTTTACTTGCTTTTGCTCGCTCAACTATTTCTTGTAATAATAAGTCCATAGTATATGTATTTAAATTTTTAATTGTATATACCTCATTTTGTTATGCAAAGATAGCAAATTACCTATGTAATACCAAAGTTTATTATTCTTTTTAAAGAAAAGAATAATTTTTGCCAATATTTTTTAAATCATTGGTATTTATCTATGTTATTCATTGCAAATGAACATATAATAATTCCAGCTGTAACGCTAACATTTAATGAATGCTTTGTTCCAAATTGTGGTATTTCTATACATCCATCACTTAAGTCTACTATATTTTGTTGAACTCCTTTAACTTCATTTCCTAATATAATAGCATAATGCTGTTCACTTAAATTCGGAATAAATTTATTTAATTTAGTTGAACCTTTTACTTGTTCTACCGAATATATTAGATAGTTTTGTCTTTTTAATTCTTCTATAGCTTCCTGTGTAGTATTAAAGTATCTCCATGAAATAGATTCTTCGGCACCTAATGCGGTTTTATGAATTTCTGTATTAGGTGGAATAGCTGTAATTCCACATAAATAAAGTGATTCTACTCTAAAAGCATCACATGACCTAAATATGCTGCCTACATTATATAAAGAACGAACATTATCAAGTACAACAATAAGTGGTAATTTCTTAGATTGTTGAAACTCATTAATGTTTAATCGATTCATTTCGATAGTACGTAATTTTTTCACACTGACTTAGAATTAAAAACTAATGCGTACGATTTTATTTTATTTACCATTGCAAGAAGTCCATTACTACGTGTTGGGCTTAGATGTTGGTGTAATCCTATTTTATCTATAAAATATAAATTTGCATCTAATATTTCCTTTGGTGTATGTCCGCTCAATACCCTAATAAGTAATGCTATAATACCTTTTGTTATCAAAGCATCAGAGTCTGCTGTAAAAACCAATAAACCATCTTTTATATCACATTGCAACCATACACGGCTTTGACATCCATCAATCAGATTTTGCTCATTTTTATATTCTGAATCTAATGGTTTTAATTCATTACCCAGTTCTATTAACATTTGATACTTATCCATCCAATCAGTTAGTTCTGAAAATTCTTCAACTATACTGTCTTGTAACTCATTTATTGATAACATTTTCCTTTTATTAATTTATTAATATAACCTAATCAGCTATTAATTGCAAATTTAATTAATGTATTCTTAATAAATAAATATATCAGCTTAATTATATATAATATATTTTTTAATTATTCATTCTTTATAATTTTATATACCTTATCATTAGGTCTAACTTTTCCAATTACTGGTATTGATATACGCCATCCTTTTTGTGCCTTAGTTATTGGTTCTAATTCATAACGTATTTCTTTAATAGCAAATTTCATTATTCCAGTAGTTGTACCTGTAATAAGAACTGTATCATTTAAAGAAAGTTCGGAAGCCTCTACAGCTATTTCTGCAACATTTAGTTTAGAGAAGTATTTTATTACTTTACCTACTATTATTTTCTTTTCTGTAGCTTTGTTTCCATATTTTTTAGTCCATTCGCCCATTTTCTGCCCTTGATAGTAGCCATCCCAAAAGCCACGATTGAAAACTGTCGATAGGCGTTTATTCCAATCTTCTTTTTTTGATTCGGTGAAAGAGTTTTCTAATACACTTTTTATAGCTTCTTTGTAGCATGTAACAACTTCATATACATATTCTGGACCTCGAGCTCGTCCTTCTATTTTAAATACGCTTACTCCTGCTTCCATCATCTTATCTATGAATGAAATTGTTTTTAAGTCCTTAGGGCTCATTATATATTTATTATCTATCTCAAGTTTGTTACCTGTTTCATTGTCGGTAACAGTGTACGAGCGCCTACATATCTGAACACATTCGCCACGATTTGCTGACCTATTAGCATCATGTAAACTCATGTAACATTTTCCTGAAATAGCCATACAAAAAGCACCATGACAAAACATTTCTATCCTAATTAGTTTTCCATGTGGACCTCTTATATCTTGTTCTTTTATCTGTTTGTATATTGCTGCAACTTGTGTCATATTTAATTCTCTTGCCAAGACTGCTACATCTGCAAATTGAGAATAGAATTTTAGTGCTTCGATATTAGAAATATTAAGTTGAGTTGAAAGGTGAACTTCTACTCCTATTTGCCTACAATACACCATAACAGCTACATCACTTGCTATTACCGCTGTTATTTTAGCTTGTTTTGCAGCATCTATTATTTTGTGCATAGTATCTATATCGTCATCATATATTATTGTATTTACAGTTAAATATGTTTTGATATTTTTCCTATTGCAAGTATCTGCTATATCATTAAGATCATCTATTGTGAAATGATTAGCAGAATGCGATCTCATATTTAATTGGCCTATTCCAAAATAAATTGAGTTTGTTCCTGCTTGTATTGCTGCTGCAAGACTCTCTCTTGAGCCAACAGGAGCCATTATTTCATAATCTTGTATATTCATATCATTTTTTCTATATTTTTTTACTTTTATATATACTCTATTTTAGAATTTATAAAAAGCAAAATAAGATTAAATAAGTCATTATAAGTATGCTAATAAAGAAATATATTATAAAAATATATCAAATAGGTATTATAAACGTCTCTCTGCCCAGTCGCCCCTATCGAGATTACGGTATCCTATTGCTTCGGCAATATGTTGTGATAGAACTTTATCACTATTATCTAAATCTGCAATTGTTCGTGCTACTTTTAGTATTCTATTATAAGCTCTTGCAGAAAGTTTTAAGCGTTCCATAGCTGTACGTAATAGTGCGATAGACTTTTCATCGGGCTCTGCATACTTATGTATCATCCTTTCAGACATTTGTGCATTACAATGTATATTTTCATAATCTTTGAAACGTTCTACCTGTCTTGTACGCGCTACCATTACACGTTTACGAATTTCAGAGCTTGATTCTCCTTGTTTTGCCTGCGATATATCATTAAATGGCAATGGGGCTATTTCACATTGTATATCTATACGATCAAGTAGAGGCCCTGAAATCTTTGATAGATAACGCTGTATCTGACCGGGTGAACATACACATCTATGTGTTGGGTCACCAAAATAGCCACATGGACATGGATTCATACTTGCAACGAACATAAAGCTACAAGGATAAGTAACTGTATATTTTGCACGAGAAATAGTTATAACACGATCTTCTAATGGTTGTCGTAAAACCTCTAATGTATGTTTATTAAATTCTGGGAGTTCATCACAAAACAATACTCCATTGTGAGCGAGTGTTATTTCTCCTGGCATAGGATTTTTACCACCACCAACAAGGGCTACTTCTGATATAGTATGGTGTGGGCTACGGAAAGGACGTTGAGTTATTAGTCCAGATTCTTTTTTCAGCTTGCCTGCAATGGAATGAATTTGTGTTGTTTCTAAACTTTCTGTCAATGATAAAGGTGGAAGAATTGAAGGTAATCGCTTTGCCATCATACTTTTTCCACTGCCTGGTGGACCAACCATAATTAAATTGTGCGAACCGGCTGCAGCAACTTCTAAAGCACGTTTTACATTTTCTTGACCTCTTACATCTGCAAAATCAAGATCACTAACATATTGACCTGCAAAAAACTCTTCGCGAGTATTAACATGACATGGAACAGGGGTAGATATACCATTAAAGAATTTTATAACATCGGCTATGCTATCCATACCATACACATCTAACTGATCAACGACGGCTGCTTCATGTTCGTTTGCTTTTGGCACAATGAGACCCTTAAATTTTTCAGACCGGGCCTTTATAGCAATTGGTAATGCGCCCTTTATTGGTTGCAAAGAACCATCAAGACTTAATTCACCAACTAACATGTATTTTTGCAATAAGTCTTTTTTTATCTTATCGGTAGCTGATAAAATTGCTATTGCAAGTGGAAGATCAAAACTTGCACCCTCTTTACGCAAATCGGCAGGAGAAAGATTTGCTGTAATATCAGCTACAGGAAATTTGTAGCCTATGTTTAAAAGTGCTGCTGCTATACGATCATGACTTTCTTTTACTGCTGCATCACCTAAGCCTGTTAAGTGATACATTACACCACGTGTTATGCTAACTTCAACAGTTACAGTATTTACCTCCATGCCATTAACGGCGGCACAATATGTCTTTACAAGCATTGTCTAATGTAAGTTATTTAGTCGTTGACGAAAAGTATCAACACTAACTCTTCGTTCAACAATTTTTCCATTTTTTATTACTAAATTGTCTGGTATTGTTCTAAAACCAAAAAACTTTATGGCGTTACCCTCCATCATTTCCCCATCACAAATATTAGGAAATGTTATCATATCATTTTTTAAAGATTCAAGTGCTGTTTTACGAGACGCATCAATACATATACCTATTACTTCTATTTTATTACTTTTTTTTGCTATATCATTTAATACTAATTGTAAGTTACGACTATCATAATTCCAAGTAGCCCAAACATTTACAATGACTTCTTTAGTCTTAAAGTTTTTACTTGATATAATATTTCCATCTATGCACTTAAATGAAAAGTCTTTTAACTTATTGCCAATAGAACCATGAGATAATATAGCTAATTTTTGGTTTAGCATTTTTATTTCACCATTTTCTGGTTGAGCTTTAGATATTATATTAAGTAACTTGATAGCAAGTTGATAATTAGTTGTATTAGTTAAAATAAAATATTTCTTTAAAATGTAAAGACTTGCTAAAGAATTAGGATGGTCTTTTATGAATCGTGTTGCATATTTCAATTGATCAGGTGGTGATGCTGAAGCTATTTGTTTTCTAAAATCTGTCATAAGCTCATTATCATCTGTACCTGTTATCTCTAACTCCTTTAAATGTGAAGCATTAGCTTTTAAAGTAACCAATTCTCCAGGTTCGGTAAATATAGGCTGTGTATAATAATTAGGAAAAACAATAGTAAGAGTAGATTTGTAAGTAGATGGTATTTCGTATGTAAATCGTCCACCTTCTACCTTGATTGTATCCATTCCGTCTATGGCACCATCAGAACTGTATACATATAATTCACCTTGATTTATATTTAATAATCGACCTTCTACTTTAAAATAACCGCTTCGAGTGCCACAAGAAACTAATAGTGATAATAATAATAAAACAAAAACTATTTGCTTCATTGTGAATAGGAGATTAAATAGTTTAGAATAAAAATATTCTTTGAAAAGAAAAAAGTGCCGCGAGCGGGACTTGAACCCGCACAGCCATTTCTGGCCAAGGGATTTTAAGTCCCTCGTGTCTACCAATTCCACCATTGCGGCAAACCGATTGCAAAAGTAATAAATAAAATTTTATAAAACAAACTTTTTATTGTTTTTTTATTTTAGCTGGTAATTTTAATGTTAGGCAAAACTATAGAACTGCAAGAATATCGATTTATATAAGTATCAAAAGAAACAAATAATAAGACCAATATAGAACATTTTTATAGTAAATAATATAGACAAAAACAATTTTAAAAATATCGCTATTTAAATACTATATATTGCAGATAATAATCTATATTTAAAATAATTTTAACCATAAGGTACGGCGTTATAACTATTTGTAAAACAAACAGTTTACAAAACAGTTAACAAATCCGATAATCGTTTAACTTAACCTCTTGCTGCGATTCTTATAAAAACGTCTCTGCAATCCTTATAGAAATGGTCAGGCGTTTCTATAAGGATCGTTATTGAGCTTTAACTTAAACGATTTTACATCACGTTATATAGATACATTTTCTTTACAATTTATTGCTGTCCGGTAAAACTTTTATTGATTTATAAAATTAGGGCTGACACTTCTCACGAGGTATCAGCCCTTTTGGTTATCCTTGTCTTTACAAAAAATATAACCTTGAGCAAAGAAGAATTCATTTTACTGGACAACTATAATAAAAAAAGAAAGCTCGAAGTCCTTTATAATCGGACTTCGAGCAAAATTATTGTATCATTTTTAGTTTTAGCGGACAGCTATAATTAATTTTCCATGTATGTAATAAAGTAAAACACGGTGCTATCCTAAAGAAAATGACCTATATCCATAGGTAGCTTAGCCTACCCATTTGTCAGCTGACTTTACTTCCTACGGGGATTTACATATTCGTAATACTTCTCATCATGACCCTTTAACTTTTGTTTTCGTGGAGCATTGGCGGCATTCTCATCTAAGTTCCAGTTGGCTATACAGCGTACTGCACCTACCCTATCTGAACCAGGTCCATCATTTGTACGCTCAAATCCAACTTTAGTGAAAGCTCTTCTTAAAAAAGTACCAGAATAAGGATTTGAATATCTATCTAAATCGGACCCAAAGCCCATATTCTGTTGATATGTCCTTGTAAAAAAAGACTGGAAAATATCTCCTTTATCATTGTTTTCGACATTAAAAATGCGAATTACGTCCATACTATTGTCATTTTCCCAAAAAGTTTCATTCGCAACATCCTCTATAGATATAGGCAAGTTGCCTAACCAGCGTGCAGTGACAGAGAGACGATGTCCTCTTCCATCATCGTTCATACCAGAAGCACTAATGAGGTAGCGGTATGCGCAACGGTAACGGTTGCCTATTTTACTTGCGTCAGCACCACTGTTATAATCGCTGCTGTTGTAGATAAAACGTATGGCATAAATAGCTTCTTTACCATTGTTCTTCACACGCTTATAAATACTGTAGAAGTTTACGAAATGACAATTATCAGAATTATCTCCAAACAATCTCAGATACTCGAGGCCATAATATGGTATCGGATTTTTGTTAGCAGTTTGTTCATCGAAGCGTAGGGGTTCACCCGACATGTCCTTATTTTCCTTTTTCCAACCATCTCTTAAGCGATTTTGGAAGTAGGGAAACGCAGCTGTCATTTCGTAAATACTTGGCACATGATAGCCCTGAGGACATAGATTACGATTTATGATGTTGACAAAGTTAACAGGATGACTTTTACCAGGCCGTTGAAAGATAGCCCCCTCCCCAGTACCTGATGCAAGATTGTTGGTGAACTGTCTTTCTTTATCCCGACTCAAATTAGACCTCGCAAACCTTTCCAAAGGCACGCACCATTTATATTTTTTGCTGCCAGGACGTTTCACTTTAAGATTTACATCTATTATTTTTCCATTATATGATTTCCAATCTACTATGGGCTGCTTCCATTCATCTGTTATCACTCCATAGTCGCTGTTGGCTACCAAAAACTCTCCACGCTCCACTTTTTTAAAATCAGAGCCCGTCCACCCCAAGGCAAAACCTCCGTGATAGGACGTGATAGACGTGTTATGCTCCATGTAGCCGTCGCCATTAAACTGTCTTGCACCATGTTCTATAGGCATTCCCCATACCCAGAACTCATCGTAATCAACTCCTTTTCTATGCTCACCTTCCAATTTGCATCGGTAAGCCATTTCCGTGTCTGGGTGGGCATAGTCTTCCCTTCCACCTAAATTACGTTGGTCTTTAGGGAAATACCACTGCCAGTTATTGGCTACCGGATTAAATTTTTTTTGCGCATTTAGAATGTGTGCTGGATTATTTTGATTTGGTAAATCCATATCATTAAAAGCATAAAAGATATTCCCCGTCAGTCCGGTACTTGCAAACATATATCTGTAATCATCGGGATTTGTAATCAACTTATCATTCCTCTTTATCTTGATATGAAACACCACTCCTTGTGGTTTAAATTGAAGTCCAGAGAAGGTTATTTTGTTTTCTCCTTTTATCCCCAATTTCTTCCATTCTGCCACAAAGGGTATATTAAACTTGCGATAGTTCTTTCCATTGACACTCACAAGCTCATTCAGTTTCTTTGCGTCTTTATAAAACTCTACGCTCAATGGAACACTGTCTTCGAATACACGTTCCATTGTACCACCGATGATACCACAGATGTACCATTTGCTTTTACCATCGCTCTCATTCTTTATAGGAATGGCATTATGATTAGGCCACTCCAATTTAATATTGGGTTCATAAGTGCTTAGTTTAAAGCCTTCCTTAACTTTCTTTACTTGCTTCCATCGAATCTTAAGGTAAGCAATATGCCGCTTTCCATTATCATTAATAGAATCATCTTCCTTGATGATGTAGGCGTCTGTTTCAAACTCTTTAGGGTCATTGCCCAGAAGATTAAAGTGTTCGTCCATGGTCACAGCGGCGCGTGTGGCTTTAGTACTTCCATCGGAAGGTAATGCTGCTCTCTTAGGCATTTCTGCACCAGCTGTGCTCTCATCTATGGTGATGAAAGTTGTCTTGGTGGATAATGCTAGGTCATGCCCCTCCTCATTGGGCAAGATAACGGCTTCGGAACAAGCTGATACGACAAAAATCGATACCAGTAAAAATGTGTATAACTGTATTCTTCTCATAATCATTTAATTTTGGCTTATTGTTTACTCGTCATATCCTGAATAATCATCTCCATCAGAAACAGGCTTTAACTCAGCCTTTCCATAATTATTAACATTTGATTCACCTGTAGAGATGCTAATTAATAAAGAAGTGTTATCTATCCTAAACACCTCAATTATTGGCTTTTGATATTTTCTTTTCATACAAATAACTTTTAAATTGTACTATTTATTCCACAAATTACATTCTGTAAATTCTAAATGTAAGAGCTATATACATCGGTTAAAAAAATACATGCAAAAGTCCTTATTATTAGGCGTAACGCCAAAAATAAGGTTCAAAAAAAAAAAAAAACGTTTCTTTATGTTAATATCTTAATCCTTTATCTGTTTACACACATGGCTCTCTCATCTATTGGCGCTTCCTATACCTTTGCAGTTACAGTGGAAAAGTGCCGCTTTTGGTCGGTAAGAGCTACGCTTTCGCAAAGTAAAATAACCTATTTTACAAATTCATTCCTTTTTTATCACTTTCTTTTTCTCTATTTCACCCTTTTCAGTTGTGTTAAATTTATTGCGCCATTTACTGGATTTCAGAACAATAAATACGAACTGCCAAAAATACAAATACTCCGCTTTTGAATCCAGAAACTATCTGTTCTACGATGTTAAGAGACATTGTAAAGTGCTTTTTTTTAATACATTACGGTTTAATAGTACATTATTCATTGTTTATTTGGCATTTTAATGAAATATAATTACTTTTGCAACTGACAACTAATGCATCTTATAAGATGAGGAAAAATACCCAAACAACTCTACTACTATTGTTTTTCTTTACATCATTAGATATGATAGCGCAAAGTATTAAAGGAAAAGTTGTAGACACACAAGGTGCGCCCCTTGAATTGGCGAACGTTTGTCTGCTTTCAAAAGCCGACTCTTCGTTTATTAGCGGTGCAGCAAGCAAAGCTGATGGAGTATTTATCATTGAAACAAAAAATATTGATGGTATTTTGAGAGTTTCGTGTATGGGCTACGAAACAAAATACTCAGACTGCCATTCTGCCGATGCAGGCACCATTATATTAATGCCAAGCAGTAACGAAATGGCTGAAGTTGTGGTGAAAGGCAACAGGCGTCTTTATACAATGAACACAGGAGGACTTACGTCTACCATACAAGGCAGTGCGTTAGCGAAACTGCCTTCACTCTCCGACGTACTCAACCAGCTGCCTTTCCTTAGTGCTTCGGACAATGCAATCACCGTATTAGGGAAAGGTAAACCGCTTGTTTATCTTGACGGAAGGAAAATAACAAGTAATACAGAACTCGTAGGGTTGAAAGGCAATCAAATAAGAAATGTGCAGGTAATAATGAACCCTGGTAGCCGTTACCCGTCAAATGTAGGAGCAGTGATACGCATTACAACAATTCGTACACAAGGCGATGGGTGGTCGGGGACAATGCAATGGAACGGAAAAGTAAACCATAATTTTGCCCAAAACGACTTTCTTAAACTCAACTACCGCAAGGGAGCATTTGATATTTTCGGCTCTGTTTATTACCAAGAAAACAAATCAGACGAGGAGCAAACCAACGATGTAGCGTTTAATTACAAGGGGGCAACGATTGTATCGCATAATTCAAACAAACAAAATAGCAAGGGTAGGTATCTTGTTTCGCAGGCTGGTACAAACTATGTATCGCTCGATAACAGCTTTTATGCAGGACTGAAGTATATATATTCTCGAACCATAAAAATCCCGTTCAACCTTTATTCTACGCTAACATCTTCCGACTTGGAAGGCAACCATACATTTAACAGCTATTATTTTCAAAACTATTATGGTGGAAGACATAATGCAACAGCCTATCTTTTGAAGACTTTCAAGAACAAATGGGAGGTGGAAATGAATACCACTTATGCTCGTATCGACCTTACAACCGATTTGAATACCACCGAAATAGAACACAACAAAACAATAACAGTTGGTAGCAAGAGCTATCGAAAGACAGATATGTTTGCCGAAAACGTAATGTTGTCAAAGTCAATGCCTATCGGTAAGTTTACATTTGGCGAGGAATACACTTACACCAACAATACACAAGCCTTTGAATTAGCCGACCCTGACCACACTTCTTCCTTGACATCGAATGGTAATCAGGCAAAACAAAACTCGTTGGCACTATTCAGTGAGTACAGTAAAGCGTGGAAACATTGGAGTACCAATGTTGGCTTACGGTACGAGTGGGTAGCTTTCGATTATAGATTGAATGGCGTTAAACAAGATGCACAATCGAAAAAGTACGGCAACTTATTGCCAACGCTTTCTTTAAACTATTCTAAGAGCAGTTTCGGAACTACTTTATCGCTCCGCTCCATCATTGAACGTCCATCGTATATGCAGTTAAGAGCCAGCCGAGCTTATAACAATCGCTATGCCTATGAGGGTGGAAATCCGTCCTTGCAGCCTGCAAATATCTACGACTTGGGATTACTTCTGCGCTATAAAGACTTGGTCTTGAGTTCAAATTACATTATTTATAAAAACGCAATATCGTTTTACGAACAAGTATTAGAAGACAAACCGGTTCGATTAAATTCATTTATAAACATTGATTACCAAAGTTTCAACCTTATGGCATCTTATGCTCCAACATTCGGAATATGGAAACCGTCGGTAACATTACAGGCTTATTTCCAACAGCTTGAATACAATGGTATGAAGTATACAAAACCAATAGCAAAGTATTCTTTCAAGAATTTATTTTCATTTCCAAAGTCTTACACTGCCACATTGAACTTTTCAGGATATACAGCAGGCAACGACAGACTGCTTTACTATAAACATAACTTCACGACATCAGCATCATTAATCAAGAGTTTCCCTTTCGGCTTGATGGTGGCATTAAGTATAGAGGACATATTCCACACCTCGCGAGAACGTTGGACAGTGATAACACCAGATATTGAAGCTACCAAATGGTTGAAAGGCGATACACTATCTTTCACCCTAACCCTTCGTTACAGTTTCAATACAGCACGTAGCAAGTATAAAGGAAAGGGTGCAGGCAATAGCGAAATCAACCGTTTGTAGGAATAAAAAGGAAAGAAAGGTCTACGATATTAACTTTAATTTTCCAGGTACATTAATCTATTTTGAGGTAGATCTTTCTCAAATGGAAGACGAAGAAGTTCTTGATTCGTTTGGATTTTAGATGTTTAATTAATTTAAGACTGTTATGTGTACAATAAATATAAAAGAAGTTTTAGCTTCTCACAATAGCTTACCAGACGCTGGTAAAATCCTTTATAATACAATTGTTGATGCAATTGCATCTGATGATAAGGTTGTTGCAAATATGGAAGGGGTCAGTTCTTTACCTTCTGTATTCTTAAATGTGTCTATTGGAAAGATTATTGATGAATATGATATGGAAACTTTAAAAAGCCATATTATGTTCTCTAAAATAACAAGACACCAAGCTGATAGATTAAAAGATTACTTATTACGTTATGACCAGAATCCAGAGAGTGTATCAGAATAAAAATAAAGTATCCCTCAAAATTACAGATTGTAACAGCTATGCATAAAAGAGCCCTATCAAACTCAGTATTAGAGTTCTGGCAGGGCTCTTTCCTTACCTTCTAAGGTATCAAGTTTCAGACAAAAAATTCTTCTCAAACAAAATCGAATATCGATACTACCTTTGGTAACTATTCAGCAATAGTCATAGGTCATACGCCACCTCCCATCCTACAATGATAAGATGGTGCTGATGGCATGGATGTTCTCATATTGATAGTCCTTTTATACTTTCTGTTGAG
>CAMPYS010000023.1 GCA_946998295.1 uncultured Prevotella sp. | reverse complement strand
GTGGGCAACACTATTGACGACCTGACGCTTGAGGTGTGCTACACAAAATTGATGTTTTTGACACCTGTATGTCCCTACGGGTGGAGATGAAGGTTGCATCGATATAGACTGCCAGATAGTGAGAGGAAAGATTACGGCAAAGCCATTTCTCGACATCATCACGACAACTGTTTGCTAAATAGGAAACCTGTTGTTTGCTGTAGGAACGACCATAGACACACTCAGAGACCTCACCTATCTGTTCTGTTGTGAGCCCCTTAGTATAAAGAAGGTTGAATAGACGTGCGCGTTCCTCGCTTTCGTTACGTATTAATCCAAGAAGGACAGGATAGAAATTACCACTACGGCTACGGGGAATGCGAAGAGAAAACTCAAAGCCATGACTATACCAGCGACGACTACGAAAGCCATTGCATTGTTCATGGGCATTTTCGCTGACGAACAACTCTCGTTCATGATACATCAGGGAGTTCATGATTAAAGACTGAAGAGTTACAAAACCCTCACTACTGCTTGTGTAATTAGAAATAATTTCCGAAATTTGTAATTGTGTAAGTTCCATTTCTTATCTTATTTTATATTTCAAATACAAAGATAATAAAAATATGGGCTTACACACTTTTATAGGACAGTACCTACTTTTGAAAAAATTAACCCAAAAGTCCTATTTTACGGGGCTTCGGGGAAGATATTTATGCTCTTTTGAGTTTTACCGGACTGCAATATAACTCAATATGAGTTTTACCAAACAGCAATAAAAGAAAACTTTTAACTCATCAGTAATAATAAAATAAACTTGCGCAGCTAAAATAAAATTTTAAGGAATAGAAAAATAAAAAGAGAGGATATGTCTATTCCTACACACCCTCCCTTTAATTTTTATAACAATAATTATTTGCTATTATTTATATTAGAATACAAATTGCATACGAGCTTGTACTTGGTGGAAATTCTTATCGTATGGTAAGAAGTCCTTCTTTAAGTTGTGATATGTATAGTCTAACATAACTTGAGCATACTTGTTAAAGCTATAGTTCAAGCCAAGAGTAACAGAGTTGATATTACCACCACCTACACTTGTAGACTGGAAAGGCCAGTCTTGCATCTGTCCACTTGGATAGTATTGGTTACGACCAGCAGAGAAATATTCTCCAGCAAGAATATCATTTAAACCAGTATAATTGTAACGAGCTACAACTTCAAGAGAGCGACCAGATAGCCCTTTTAGAGTTCCGTTTTCGCTATCATACTTGTAAGCATCTCCAAAAATCATATAACCAAGTTCAACATAACCCCCGTGGAAAGAGTTTGCACGTAAAGGATTAGCAGAAATCCAAATATCTAAAGTACCCCATGTATCTATAGTGTTGTTTGTAACATCAAATAGAGTTTTAGAGTCACGTTTCTTTGTTACGTGTTTATATAAGTATTCACCACGTATAAAGAACTTATCATTATGGTATAAAGCCTCTGCACCTGCATCAATTACATTTTCAGCCCAAGGTAAATCACAAGAAACAAATTTATCTGTAGGATCTACATATGATTCCATTGATTGCCCTAAATGTAAATTCTTCTTCAATACATTCTTTTCTACAACACCTCCACCTACATGTTGGTAGCGGATATTTGCACCTATTGCAAGAGTTTGGTCTCCTGTTGCTATTGGGCGATAGATATAACGTCCTGCAGCAACAAAGCCATTAAATCCTGCTTGTTGAGCATTATATTGATTTTCAGTAAATATACCTTGGTATGCCATAAACTTATTACTATTATACTTATAGGTAATACCAAGTTCACGACCTTCTCCTAAAGCATTTGCTGAACCAGCACGAGAGATAAAGTGGTAGCTACCAAGTGATGTTGTACGAGCCATAGAGCTTGCAGGATCAGTATAATAACCACCTTTTATGGCATGAGTAGCACCAGAGTTATCACGCTGTGTATATTGTAGGAATATGTTTTTTTGGCTAAACTTTCCACCACCAAAGCCAAAGTCAGCATAAAAATTCCAATCTTTATATTTAAAAGATGTACGTATACGAGCATCTGTTATAGCTGCACCGCTTTTCATTGGAGTGAAGTTACTATTATAATAAGCAGCATCTGCCATAAAACGTGCACCAACAGTAAACTGCATATTCTCTTTCTCATTATCTACTGTTACAGATGGTTTTGTGTCGAAATTTTGAGCTGCTATATTCATTGCACATAGTGCCAATATAGGCATCATTATATATTGTTTCATATTAAGATCTAATTTTGAATATAATTTATTTTTTTACTATAAATATTTTGATAATTAGTATCCCAGCTTTTGAAGAACATCATCTGCATCAGGTACTTTAGAAGGTGCTTGAGAGTTGTCGTAAAGTTGGCCAGGATGGAATGGGTTAGCAAGTTTTGCACTGCAACGGAATCCATTTTCTATCATATATTTAAGAGAAACTTCTGAACGGTTAGTAAAGAATCCATCCATATATACAGGGTGTGAGCTAGGCTTTTTGAACTCTGTATATTGTGTAGGTTGAACAACTACATTTAGCAAGTCGTCAAATTCTGTTGGATTTTGACCCCAGAAGTTAACAAAATATCCCATGTATTTTTTCATTTGAGCATCTGAGTCAAATGAGTATGGGTGATTTAACATACCAGCTTTACGTATTAAATAAACTTGCCAAGGGTTATTAAGTTCAGGATAGTTATTTGGAGCACCTGCAATAGATGGACCTATGATATGAGCACCATGATCTTGAGCATATTTTATAAAACTAGCATAACCTGTTGGTGTTGTAATAGCTAAATCTGTTGCATAAGGAGGGTTACTTGTCCATAACAAGAAACACATAGGAATTTGTCCCTTAAATACCTTATATGCACGATTTAGAGCATCAAAAGAGAATGTTTGAAGGATAACCTTACCGTTTGTCTTACCTACATTTATTTTTCCATTTACATAGAATGGAGCTTTTGCATCAGCAGGTTTAGTGATAATGTTCCAACCCCAATCGTCAAGAATGTTATAAACACGAATCTCTATATCTTTAGGGTTAAGCCATGACTCTTTAAATTCTGGATAGATACCAGGACGGTTACCATTATCAGCATCATCATGAACATAAGCTGTTGAACCGTTTTTATCACCAAAACTATACTCAACAAAGTCCATGTATTTAGAAGCTTTAGAACCTTTAACGCTCTTGTCGCCATTTTTAACAGCAGGACGAGATGCTTCGTATATTTGTTTTAGGGTCATATTCTTATACTCGTCTTTTATCTTATAAGTTAAGATACGACGACCATTAGCATCACGGTTTAACTTATTACCCATAGCATAGTTAATTTGGTCTTGTAAAGCAGATACATATAGACCATCAGCATATTGGATAGAAGGAACTCCATCATTGTAAACAATTTTACCATTATGTTTTGCTGCAAATGATGCACGACCTTGCTCTGGTGTAGCATCATTAAACCACTTACCAGCATCAAGCATAAGAAGTTCTGCATAATAGTATGACATTGTGTAATTAGAGCGGAAGTCTTTCAAGTCTCTAATATATTGCTCTTCGATATCAGCTTCAGAGAAATGTTGGCTACCATCTGGATTACGGAAACTACGATAGAAGTCTTTACGTATTGTTGGTACTTCGTCTGAAAAAACATCTTCAATATTAGTTGTACGTTTCAAGTTTTCATCATGATTTGCAAGTACAACACCATCTTTTGTAGCCTGAAGGTCACTTTCTAAGTAATCAGCACCCATGTTACGAGCCCAACGCCATGAAGCTTCTGTCTCTTCTGGAGTCCAATAGGTAGATCCGCGATGAGCAACACAAGCATACAAAGGAACATAATCTCTTACTTTAGCCATTTCTGGTGTTAAAGTACTTACATTAATACGCTTAGCATCGGTATTTTCATTTGTGAACTCCTGCTCATCAGAGCATGAAGTTAAAGCAGCACAGATTGCGATTCCAGCAAGTCCTACTTTGTAAAAATTTTTAATCATTGATTTTGCTTATTAGTTATTTAAATAATAAAAAACACTTTATTTTTTCTTTTTCTTAACAAGATATTGTTCCTCTGCATATGTTAGAGCCATAAATACGATTGCAAGAAGACAAGCTATCATAAGTAGTATGAAAGTCCAATCCCAACCTGCATTTTCAGCAACATAACCTATAACAACATTTGCTAAAAGGGCTGTTCCGAGTACATATCCCATAAAGCCAGTTAGACCAGCAGCTGTACCAGCAGCATTCTTTGGCGCAAGATCAAGAGCCTGAACACCTATAAGCATAACTGGTCCATAGATGAAGAAGCCTATACCTATAAGGCATACTAATACAACATTTATGTTGTCCAAATATTGCCAATATAAGAATACAAATATACCTACTATAAACATAAATAATATTGTAGGTAATGCACGACGACCATGGAATACTTTATCGCTCAACCATCCACAGATAAGTGTTCCAGGAATTGCTGCTATTTCATATGCGAAATATGCCCAACCTGCTTCGTCTAACTTAATACCTTTATCACTAAGAATAGTTGGAGCCCAGTCTAAACATCCATAGCGTACCATATATACAAAAGCATTTGCAAAGGCTATGTACCAAAGAAACTTATTTGTCAAAACTGTATGGAATATTTCAGAAGTAGATAGAACCTCTTCTGACTTTTCTTCATCATAATTCTTTGAATACTCACCTTTCCATTTTTCAATAGATGGAAGTCCACAAGACTGAGGTGTATCTCTGATCATAAGGAAAGCTACTATTGCAATCAATATAGCTACAGCTGCAGGAAATACATATGTACCTATCATAAAGTAACGGTCGTGGTCTGCACCATAGAACCAACTTCCAAACCATAATGCACCATAAACAGCCATAGGACCTACTAAAGCTCCACCAACATTGTGAGCACAGTTCCATACAGACATCCATGTACCACGCTCTTTTATGGAGAACCAATGTGTCATAACACGACCGCAAGGAGGCCATCCCATACCGTTAAACCAACCTACAAGGAAGTTCAGTGCTGCCATAACAAATATAGCAAGCGACTTATGCTCTACACCTATCCATTGAATAGGGACAAACATAAACATCATTGATAGAGCTGCTAATATCAACCCTAAAGGTAAGAAACGTTGTGCATTACTTCGGTCAGAAACACTTGCCATTATGAATTTAGAGAATCCATAAGCAATGGCGTTCATTGACAAAACAACACCAAGTTCACCCTTATCGAAACCGAATGGAGCAAGACTTGGTATTGCCATTGAGAAGTTTTTACGGACTATATAAAATCCAGCATAACCAATAAAAATACCTACGAAAACTTGCCATCGCAGGCGTTTGTACTTAGCATCTGCTTCAGGGCCAGTTGCTTCTGGCTTAAAAACAGGTGGGACTAAAAAATTCCACATAGTAAAATTAATTTAATTTATAAACTTTGTTTAATTATCTCCTCCTTATTCACATCTATTATTATATATAACAGAATCTATATATTTATATTGTATAGATTCTGCTATAATAATACTTTAATTTATATATTTAATAAATTAATAGAAGCGCAAAAATACCCCTTATTGGCTTCAGGGTTCCACATTGCTGTAGTTGTTATTGGCATAGAATGTTTACCAACTTTCAATTTGTATGTAAGATTTAATCTTACATCATTAATACCTATAGCAGAATTGCCATAGAAAGTTCTATCTATTCCATTTTCCTTATTTAGGGCAAAGCTTCCACCAACAGATGGGGTAACAATAAAGTTATCATCCTCATATACTTTATAAGAAGTTTGTACAAATGTGGAGTACATATTTTCACTATTTTGTGTGTTTCTATCCCTTCCAGCTAAAATAGTTGACCAAGATAAAGATAGAGGACATTTTTCGCCAAAGTTATAACTTAAAGTAGCATCAAGAAAATGTCCTGTTGTTTTTGCATCATAGTTAAAAATATTATAGGCTTTGCTATTAGTATATATACCATCTGTAAAATTGTAAATATCCCATAGTGAAGCTGTAAATCCACCTTTTGTATAAGATAGATAGTAATCAAACTCTTTATATTCTCCTGCTATTTGCATACCACCCCATAATCCGAAACGAAGACTGTTATTATTGGTAGAAATAGCTGCTTCATTTGTTAATGTAAGGCCTTTAGAAACTTCACAACCACGCCATAAATGAGTAGTTTCAAGACCAGAGACAATATGTAATTTTTGAGCGTTAACAGTCAACATTGTAAATGCTAACACTATTAATAATCCAAAAATTTTATTTATTTGATTCTGCATAATTATAAATCTCAATTATTTATGAATAAAAGTCCCCCTAAAAATCCAGCTATTACACCACCTATCATTGAACCTACAACAGGTACCCAAGAGTAGCTCCAATCATTTTTGCCACCTATACAGATAGCATGAGCTATACGTGGCGATAAATCGCGCGCAGGATTCATTGCATAACCAGTTGTTCCACCGAGAGACATACCTAAGGCTATTATTAGTAGAGTTACAGGTATTGGACCTAATGCCGCTAATCCCATTTTGTAATGAACAATATCGCCCTTATTACCAATAGAACTAAAAGAAATGATAATAAAAACCAATACTATAGTTGCTATAATTTCACTAAGTAGGTTCATCTTATAGTTTCGTATGGCTGGAGCTGTGCAAAAAGTTCCAAGTTTAGCTGCTTCATCATCTGTCTGATCATAATGGTCTTTATAGAAAAGCCAAACAAGTAAACCTCCTATAACACCACCTATCATTTGGGCAATAATATATACTGGTACTGATGACCATGGGAACATACCTGCACAAGCTAAACCTACTGATACAGCAGGATTAAGATGAGCACCAGTATATGGGCCAGCTACTAAAACTCCCATACAAACAGCTAAACCCCATGCTATTGTTATAACTATCCAGCCAGAGTTTTGCCCTTTACTCTTGTTAAGCGTAACACAGGCGCATACACCATCTCCAAACAGGACTAATATTAAAGTCCCTATAAGTTCCATTAAGAACTGTGTTGTCATTGAATATTCCATAGGTTTTTTAGTCTTTAAATTGTTTTTAATTAAATTATTCTATTTTTGATTAATATTTAAGGTTTTGTTTATTGTTTTGTTAAAGTTCTATTAATAGCATTTTCCCATCCTTTTTTCGCTGATTCAATAGCATCTGTATCAGTTGTTGGGACAAATATCCTTTCTTCATGCCATTGTTTTTTTACTTCGTCAATATCTTTCCAAAATCCTACAGCTAAGCCAGCTAAATAAGCTACACCAAGTGCTGTTGTCTCGGTTATTCTTGGACGTATAACATTTATACCTAATAAATCTGCTTGATATTGCATGAGTAGATTATTGCGTGAAGCTCCACCGTCTACTTTTAGCTCAACAAGAGGAGCATTCATATCCTTAGACATAGCTTTTGCTATATCATAAGTTTGAAAAGCAATACCATCAAGTGCTGCTCTTGCTATGTGAGCAGATGTTGTACCTCGAGTAATTCCAACAATTGTTCCGCGAGCATATGGATCCCAATAAGGTGCTGCTAATCCTGTTAATGCAGGTACAAAATAAACTCCTCCACTGTCAGGAACGGATTGTGCAAGTTTTTCTATTTCACTTGAAGATTGTATTAGTCCTAAGCCATCGCGTAGCCATTGAACAACTGAACCACCTACATATATAGATCCTTCAAGTGCGTAAGTAGTTTTATTACCTATTTTCCATGCTATAGTTGTTAAAAGGTTATTTGCAGACATAACTGGTTTATCTCCAACATTTAGCATAACAAAGCACCCTGTTCCATAAGTATTTTTGATAGCACCAGGTTTTATACACATTTGCCCAAATAATGCAGATTGCTGGTCACCTGCTATTCCT
The DNA here is from genome assembly GCA_946998295.1 of uncultured Prevotella sp. Classification (GTDB taxonomy): domain Bacteria; phylum Bacteroidota; class Bacteroidia; order Bacteroidales; family Bacteroidaceae; genus Prevotella. Next base: position 21,770 of record CAMPYS010000023.1, on the reverse strand, counting down.
GCTATTGGTACTTCATGTGCAAAAATAGTAGTCTTTGTATGTCCATAAATTTCGGAACTTGATTTAACTTCAGGCATCATTGACAAAGGAATATCTAATAATTCTAATAATTCCTTATCCCATTCCAAGGTATTTATATTAAATAACATTGTACGAGAAGCATTAGTAACATCGGTAACATGTACACTGCCTCGAGTTAATCGCCAAACTAACCAAGAATCTACATTACCGAAACGTAATTTACCTGCTTTTGCTCTTTCACGTGCTCCTGGCACATTATCCAAAATCCATTTAATTTTAGTACCGCTAAAATAAGCATCAAGAATAAGTCCAGTCTTCTTACGAATTACATCAGTATGCCCTTCAGCTCTAAGTTTATCACAAAACTCTGCTGTACGCCTATCTTGCCAAACTATAGCATTATATATTGGCTCCTCAGTGTCAATATCCCATACAATAGTTGTTTCACGCTGGTTTGTTATACCTATAGCTGCTATATCTAAACCATTTATATCAATAGCAGATATAGCTTCTGCAATAACAGCAGCTTCTGAAGACCAAATTTCATTTGGATTATGCTCAACCCAACCTGGTTTTGGAAAATACTGTTTAAACTCTTTCTGTGCAACAGAACAAATTTTTCCATCATGATCAAATACGATAGCTCTAGAACTAGTAGTTCCTTGGTCGAGAGCTAAAATAAATTTTCCCATAATAATTGTGATTTTTAGATTTTGTATTAATATTTTAAGTCACTTAAATTGATAATTTTATTTTTGTATATAGGTATTCTTTTACTACTTGATTCCGTTTAATTTCATAGTCTCTTCTACATCAAGAGCATCTGCAAATATAGATATTGGATTGAGTACTTTATAAGGCGTCGCCATTTCTATTTGCCATTTACATGTTTCACAATCTGTAGTAACATAATCTGGATTGAGTGCCTTTATTTGTTCAAATAGACCAGAGCCTATCTTCTGTGAACGTTCATAGTTTTCTCTTTTAAACCCATAAGTACCAGCTATACCACAACATTGAGAGTTTAACATAATTAGATTCATCCCAGGAATTAGTTTTAATAATTCAGTACTATAGATAACCCATCCCATTTTTTCCATGTGGCAAGCAGAATGGTAGGCAGCACTCATTTTAAAGTCTTTACGAAAGGCTACTTTCACTTTTCCTGAATTTATTAATTTATATATAAAACGCGTAGCAAGTGATATACCTTTAAGCAGGTCATCGTTTTCTAATTTTAATAAATGCTTATATTCATCACGCATAGTGAAAGTACACGTTGAACTTGTTGTTAATACAACTCTGTTCTCTTGTTTAAATGATTTACGTATAGAATCTAAATTTATTTTACCTTGTTTTTTTGCTTGTCCATAAAGACCATTTGCCATTAATGCTACGCCACAACATTTTTCCTTTTCCAACAAATGTACACCATAACCTATAGCATTCATTATTTTTACAAAATCTTTACCTAATTGTGGAAAGTTGTAATTTACATAACAACCGTGAAAATAGCTAACATGGTGTTTGAAAGAATCTTGTTTAGCAGCTGCATTACGTTTGAACCACGTTTCAAACTTTTGCCTAGTATATGCTGGAAATGTACGATGTTTATCAATACCCATAACACCATGCAATACAGCTTTTACAGGTTTTAAACCAAGTGTAACATTTACTATAGGTGCAACCATATTTGCCATAGTTCCAACAAAATCAGTGTTGGCAAGCATAACATCACGTAGTATAGGGCGTTTTTTAGTGTATTTTATACGAGCAGACTGTATAATGTCAGCTATACGTACACCTGAGGGACATGATACTTCACAACGTTTACAATTTAAACACATTTTTAAGGCTGTATCAAAGAATTTTTCATCCTTTAATCTGTATCGCTCTTGGTCTGGTCCTGAATGTTTTGGACCAGGATATTCTGGTGTAACCGCTGAAACTGGGCAGTATGCAGTACATATAGAACATTTAAGGCATTGCTCTAAATTATTTCCACTTATATTTTTTAGTTGTATTCCTTGTTCGTTCATAATGTTTTATCTCCTGTTTAAAATCTCTGTTACTTTTAAAGCTGTTAGCATAGATACTCCTGCATAGCTTGAGAGCTGTACATCATTGTTCCCACAAATTACAGAACCTATAGCATAAAGGTTCTCTATTATTTTACCTGCTTTAGATACTTTAAAATCATTATTAACCTTTACACCATAGCTCATATATGGTTGAGTAGAATAAACGTTTTCAACAGTCCAATTTTTACGATCAAGATCGGATTCCACATCTAAATCAAATATTGGTTCATATATTCTATTATAATTTGACTCTATACCATGGCTTAAGAAAGAACCTGTAGCTAATATGAAATTATCTGCATAAAACTTTTCGTCTGGTAATTGTTGTATTGCGATTGAATCTAGCTTATTATCTTTAAATTCCCCAGATATAGCTTTATTGCCAACTAAAATAGTCCCCCCTAACTCATGGAACTTTTGTTTTAATAATGTAGATATTCTAATTCCTGTAACTGAAGGCGGCATTGTAGCAACAAAAGCAATTGGCTTTTTTATAAGTTTTCTTAAAACATCTACTTGATGATCAGAAAAAATACCTATTACAGAAGGTAAAAGAACTACTTCCGAATCAGAACTTATTGAATTTATTGCATCTGCAAAGTCTTCTAAACTGGATTTGTCATTTAAATATTTTGCAATATTAGAAGCACGCATTTCAGTTGGACTCTTACGAGCTTGGGTCAAAACTTCAGTAGTAATATCTTTAACATGACATTCTGTACCAATTTTTTTGAGATTATGTGATAGGAAACTTACTGGTAAATCTAAAAAGCCTTTAATATTTATCAAGTCAGCTGTTTTCCAATTTAGCTTATCTATAGATTCTGATGTTGCTAAACTATCAACTGTAAGCCATGTTGGCTTAAGTGTTCCTATTGGGGTGATACGATAATGATTATTTGCTGAATCACCTATAGTTTTGATACCTATTTCGTTTAATAATGACTTAGCTGTATCAGCTAATGCAGTTATATTTTTATTACCTATTATATTATAAGGATGATTTTCTGGTAAAGAAGTAATTGCATCAATGGGATTTTTTACAGTTTTACCCTCTAAATTATAACCTAATAAATCGAATGATCCTGAAAAAAAGTGGAGAGCGTTTTGCCCTTCAGAAACAAGACATACGCGTTTGCCTAAATCAGCAAGTTTGATACCTGCCGTTAATGAGCTTAAGCCTCCTCCAATAATAATTACATCGTATTTCATATTTAAGCCTTGTTTTCGTTAATAAATTGATTTATTCCGCATAATCCTTGATATATAGTAGCTGTAAGGTGAGCTTCAGAAATATTACTACCCCAAGCAACTGTACGCATACCACGCCAACGCTCATTAATAAAGCTACCTAAATCCTTTAAAGTTTTTTCTGGATTCTTATTTAAAGAACACATTACTCCTGCTGCCTTACAAGCACAAAGTTCACTTTGACAAGTACCCATACCTATGCGAGTACGACGTCTAAGATCAATCAATGTATCAACATGTAAACTATTTACAGCATATTTTACCTCTCCTACACTTACTTCTTCACATTCGCATATCAGAGCTTTGTCGATAGAATCATTTTCCGAAATCTCAGAAGCTTTTGTACCTTGACGTCCAATAGCTGCTATATATGCTTTCGGTTTGTAAGCTGATATTTTTGATTTATCTAAACCTTCAGATCCTATTAGTAATCTTTCGGCTGTTTCACATGGTTTATTTACGCCTAACTTTTTACATGCTAAGTTAGTTGCCTCTTCTGCCATAAGACGATATGTCATCATTTTACCACCTGTTATAGTGATTAGCCCTGACAAGCCATCACGTTTTTCGTGATCAATACATACTATTCCACGACTTATGCTACGACCAGAAGGGTCATTATCGGCAGCAACTAAAGGACGAACACCTGCATAAGCTCTTATAATACGAGTTGTACCTAAAGCTGGAGCTAATTTTTCGCCCTCTTTTATTAATAAATCAACCTCTTCAAATGTAGGTTTCATATCATCCACTGTATCTATTGGAACACGGTCGCTGGTTGTTCCTATTACGCATACTGTGTCATCTGGTACTAAGATATCTGCATTAGCAGGCTTCCTACATCTATTTATAACCATATTATTTACCCTATGACCAAATATTAATAATGTTCCTTTAGCAGGAAACATATTTAATGTAATATCAGCCATCTTTAATACAGGCATCCCCCAAATACCAGCAGCAACAATAACAAGGCGTGAATGTACTTCGTATTCTTCACCTGTACGATTATTACGTAGCCTAACTCCCGTAACACGTCCATTAGAAATAAGTAATTTTATGGCCTCTGTATAATTCAATGCTTTTGCACCATAGCGACAAGCATCTAATATATTTGCAGTTGTTAAATGAAATGGGTCTATTGAAGCATCTGGTACTCGAACAGCACCTATTAAATCTTTGTTTACTGCTGGTTCTATAAGGCGTGCTTCTTCTGGCGAAATAATATCAGCACGAATACCAGCTTTTAAACAAGAATCAACAAAAGTAGCTTGAAAAGAAAGGTCATCCTCTGGAAGAGATATAAACAACCCGTCAGTTTCCTCAACACAATGAGCTGCTATTTTGCGTAGTGTCATATTCTCTCTTATACACTCGGCAGCTGATTCTCTATCAGTTACAGCATAACGAGCACCACTATGCAATAAACCGTGATTACGACCTGTAGCTCCGTTAGCAAAATCTTGCTTATCTACTACAAGTACACTTAAACCACGCATAGCACAATCACGAGCTGTTCCAGCTCCAGTAATACCGCCACCTATAATAATGACATCATACTCGCTATTGATGTTATGATTATGATTCGTTTTCATCTGTAGGTCTATATTAATTATTTCTTTACGAAATCTTGTTCTTTTATATTCTTATTCGCTTCAAAAGTATTTGCTTTCGTTTATAAAGCAAAGGTATAATATAAATCTAAATAAATATTATTTTATTTAGATTTATTAACTTTATAAGACCTGATTTTATTAATTTAGTAAGTTTTTTCTATATTCAAATATAAAAGCTAAATATATTTTTTATATTCTTTTTCTTTATGAAAGACTTAAAAACGAATATAAACAAAAAAGTCTTTATTATAAATAATATATATGATGAATTTATTTACAAAGTGAATCATTGGAACATTCATCTATAGTTAGTAATAACTTATTTTTTAAATCAAAATTTATGTTATGCCATCCTAATCCCTCGAGTTTAGAGGTATCAAAAATAGCCTTTGTTACTTTTGAATATCCCTCCTTTTCTATAGTTTTTGGTATCTGTATTACAACCTTTTTACCATATAAATCTGCTATAACTTCTGCTAAATATCGAATACTTACATTTGAGGTATTATCTGCTACATTATATGCTTCCATATTATTACCTTTTAGCATGATATATAATATTGCAGTGGAACAATCTACAACAAAGCACCATGACCTAAACTGTCTGCCAGAACTTTTCATAATTATATCTTCATTGTTGAGTACATTGCGAATAAACTGTGCGTATACTCTATTGTCTAACTGACTAAAATATGGACCATATACGTGTGTTGGTCTTGCTATAGATACATTAAGGTTATATTGTTTTGCATAGCATACTGTCATAGTTTCTGCAGCTCGTTTAGATGATGGATAACAAGCTCTTATAGTAGTTGGGTTTATATATCCACTATAATTTTCTGTGAAGATTCTGCCATCACCCTCACCATACACTTCTCCTGAAGATATATAAACAAACTTTTGTAGGTTATGTTCTCTTCCATAATTTAAAAGGTTGTCTACACCATAAATGTTTGCTTTTATAACATTTACAGGAGTAGTAATATAATCTTTAGGTGAAGCATTAGACGCTGCGTCTATTATAAAATGAAAGTCAATATTAAGATTTATTCTTTCTGTTACATCAATTTTTATAAATGTAAAATATGGATTGTTCCAATAAGTTGAAAATCGTTTTTTAGCTCTTTGAATATTCCTACCAGATGCATAAACAAAACAATTAACTTTATTTTGTTGCATCAATATGTCGCATATACATCCACCTATAAGACCTGTAGCACCAGTTATAAGTATATTCTTACCTGCTAACTTTTCTAAAGATAAATCTTCAACACTATTTCTTAAGATATTTATATAGTTACTTGTCATTTCAACCAATAATCCTTGTCTGTATTTTTTAGAGCTTTAAAAAGCTCAACATCTTCAGTCTGAGTTAATTTTAGTCCATTTTTTTCAGACCCTATAACTAAATGTTGCTCGTTATTTCCTAATACCCCCATTAATGTACATGAAGCTACAGTATTTTCTATTCCTTGTTTTTTTGCCTCTTGATGTGCATGAAGTAATGTTTTTAACCTATATGTATGAGGTGTTTGTGTACGTATTAAATGCTCACGTGGAATAGTGATAGTATTGAGTTTTTCTCCTTTTACCTCCATTATTGCCTCTTTGCATACTAAACCTGTTACTGCATAACCGAACTCTTTACACTTTAATATATTTTCTGATATAATACGTTCTGAAACTAACGGACGAACTCCATCATGAACTAAAACTATATCATCATCTTTACAACCTTCTCTTTTAAGTCCTTCTATTCCATTGAGTATAGACTCTTGGTTTGTTTTACCACTATTAAAAATCCATTTAAGTTTTGTTATATTAAATTGATTAGCATATGCCTGTAAATAAACTTCCCAACCATTTAAACATACTACTGCTATTGCATCTATTTCACTATGACTTTGAAAAGCCTTAAGAGTATATATTATGACGGGTATATTATCAATTGGCATAAATTGTTTGGGAATATCTTGCCCCATTCTATTTCCAATACCTCCTGCTGTAATTAAAACTATATTCATAAATAACTCACTCCTATTAATTTATATTAAAGATCATATTGTATATTATTATAAGCAAATATAAACGGATAAAAAAAACTGCGAAATAGTCCAATAATTCCATTACTTGCCTCATTATAATAAATTGTTTTACGATGTTTAGCACATAGCACGCATAATTTTATCAATGAAATTATATTTTTATCAAGCATTAACTTAGCCATCTTATGTGATAAAGGTTGATATTTTTCACTATTATTATATATATATGTATATAAGGTTTGCCAATTCTGCTTGTTTTGTAATCTACGATAATTACTATAACCATTTAAATATGGTTTTATCTTAGGTATAGAAGAGGTATCTATTCCGTGACTTTTGTTTTCAAGGGCTATAGCTGATTCTGAATGTGTTCGGTGCCAATTAAGGGGTTCGTTGATCCTAATAATACCATTGCACAATTGTGCATTGATAGCTAAAGACCAATCATAGTGGATGTAATCTATCCAATTCTTAGAGTTTTGTGCAAATTCTCTTCGAAGCAACATAGTATGACCAGCAAATCCTGTAAATAATAAGGCCTCTAAACTATATTGTGGTGTCACGTATACTGACTTCTCTTGTGTCCAGCCTCTATTATGGCAACAAAAACAAATATCATGGTCACCTATTGCAGTAACTTGCTTTGCAATCTTTTCAGAATACCAAATATCATCTTGATCAGCTATTGCTATGAAATCGGACTTTGCTCGCTTTACTGCAGACTTAAAGTTGGAATTAAATCCTATATTTTTATCATTTCTAAAAATCTTTATTCTATTATTTTTATTACTATATCTTTCTAATATATTAAAAGTATTATCTGTTGAGCAATCATCTTGAATAATTATTTCATTCAAAGTGTAAGTCTGACTTAGTATAGAGTCTATTTGTTCTGCTATATATTTTTCACCATTATAAGTACATATTACTACAGATACAGTTTTTTTATATTCCATATATAATAAATATAATTATAGTGCAAATATAATCAAAACTCTCTGCATATAAGGTATTTTCCGAAAAATAAGTATTATTTAACACTCTATTTAAAACTATAATACTCGTTATAATTAGCATTTAAGCTATTCCTATACGAGAACTGACATTAGAAATAAATTTATCGCATGAAATTCTTTAACCGTTGAAAACAAGAAAATAAAAACTTCCACTCATACAAATAAAACCTAATGCAAAAGAAAGTATTATTGTAGAAACAGGAAATTAATAAATAAATTTTTATTCCATTATGAGAATATTCTACATGTTAGTTGGAATAAAATAAGCATAATGATTTTTAATAGATAAGAATAAGATAGTGATAATAAAAAAATTACCACTATCTTTGCATTATGTATAAAGTTGAAGAGTAGTTCTTCAATTTATTTTTATATTATATAAATTATATATGGCGTGTATATTAAATATTGAAACTAGTACCAATGTATGTTCCATTGCTGTAACAGAGAATGGTACTTGTATTTATAAGGATGAAGATAAAAGAGGTGGAAATCATGCCGAAAAGATAGGAACATTTATAGACGAGGCTCTATCTTTTGCAGACAGTCATGCTATTCCTGTAGATGCAGTAGCTGTTAGCAGTGGACCAGGTTCTTATACAGGATTACGAATAGGAGTTTCTATTGCAAAAGGTATATGTTTTGGTGCAGACTTAAAACTAATATCTGTGCCAACATTAGAAACTATGTGTGTACCAGTATTACTTCATCAATTAAATATTGAAGCTAATGCGCTCTTAGTACCTATGATTGATGCTCGAAGAATGGAAGTATATTCCCAAATTTTTAATCGCTCATTAAAATCAGTTAGAGATATCCAAGCTAATATTGTAGACAATACTACATTTAAGCAATATTTAGATAAAGGACCTGTATATTTCTTTGGTAATGGCGCTAATAAATGTATGGACATAATAAATCATCCTAATGCTAAACTAATAAGCGATATTTATCCTTTAGCCAAAAATATGATGCCGATAGCTGAACGTCGATTTGCTATGAAACAATTTGAAGATGTAGCGTATTTTGTTCCAATGTATTTAAAAGATTTTGTAGCAAAAAAACCAAAACCGCTATTATAATTATATATAAATTACAAGTAAAGCGAATGTTAAATAAACAACATAAAATATCATCTTCTAATATGGATATTGCAGGATTAGATTACAACACCCAGCGTAAAAAACTTACATTACCAGAATATGGGCGAGAAATACATGAAATGGTAGCTTATTGCGTTAATCTTCCTACTAAAGAAGAACGTCAAAAATGTGCAGAAGCTATAATCTCTATAATGGCAAAGATGAATACACAAGGATTTGAATGTAAAGATTACTTACAAAAACTATGGGATCACTTAGCATTAATGGCAGATTTTAAATTGGATATAGATTACCCTTATGATATTTCTCATGCAAAAAGTATTAACTCTAAACCTGCCCCATTAACCTACCCAATGTCAAAAATACCTATCAGACATTATGGTAAAATGATGTTTAAGCTATTTGATAAACTAAAAACAATGGAGGAAGGGGAAGAAAAACGCGAGTTAGTACGTTTAGTTGCAAATCAAATGAAACGTTGTTTGATACAGTGGGGACACGGATCTTCTGACGATGAGAAAGTTGCATCAGATCTATCAAGATTTACAGACGGCGCAGTACAATTAGACCTTACAACTTTTAAGTTTGATCCAATTAATCCAAAAGATTTTGCACCAATAAAAAATAATAAAAGAAAGCGTTAAACAATGGAATCGTTTCTTATCGAAGGTGGACATAGGCTTAAAGGAACTATTATACCTCAAGGAGCTAAGAACGAAGCTCTGCAAGTAATTAGTGCTACACTACTTACAACAGAAGAAGTTGTTATTGATAATATACCAAATATTTTAGATGTAAACAATTTAATAAAACTTCTACAAGATATAGGAGTTAAGGTAACAAAACTCTCTACTAACAAAGTTTCTTTCAAAGCTGATAATATCAATTTAGAATACCTTGATAGTGAATTCTTTGTAAAAAAGTGTTCAGAATTACGTGGAAGTGTTCTACTTTTAGGTTCTCTGTTAGGACGTTTTAAAAAGGCTTCAATCTCAAAACCAGGTGGTGATAAGATTGGCAGAAGAAGAATGGATACTCATTTTTTAGGTTTTAAAAGTCTTGGTGCTCACTTTGTTCGTAATAATGACAAACATATCTATGAGATTAAAGCTGAAAAACTAATAGGTACATATATATTACTTGATGAAGCTTCTGTAACAGGAACAGCAAATATTATTATGGCATCAGTACTTGCAACAGGAATAACTACTATATATAATGCAGCTTGTGAACCTTATGTACAACAACTTTGTAAACTACTAAACAATATGGGGGCAAAGATTAAAGGCATAGGTAGTAACTTGTTAACAATAGAAGGAGTAAAATCCTTAGGCGGTGCTACTCATCGGATTTTACCTGATATGATAGAAGTTGGCTCCTTCATAGGTATGGCAGCAATGATAGGAGATGGCATAAAAATAAAAGATGCCTCTGTAAATAATTTAGGAATAATTCCAGAAACTTTCCGAAGGTTAGGTATTCAAATTTTTGAGGAGGGAGACGACTTAATTATTCCAGCACAAGATCATTATGTAATAGATACATTTATTGATGGTACAATAATGACAATTGCAGATGCTCCTTGGCCAGGTGTAACACCAGACCTAATTTCTGTATTATTAGTAGTAGCCACTCAAGCACAAGGTAGTGTTCTTTTTCATCAAAAAATGTTTGAGAGTAGATTATTTTTTGTTGATAAATTAATAGATATGGGAGCACAAATTATACTATGCGATCCACATCGAGCAGTTGTTATAGGACATGATAAAACAAAATCTTTAAGAGCAGGACGTATGTCCAGCCCTGATATAAGAGCAGGAATTGCATTACTTTTAGCTGCGCTAACAGCTGTTGGTACAAGTCGTATAGATAATATAACTCAGATAGATAGAGGATACGAAAACATAGAAAGTAGACTAAACGAATTGGGAGCAAAAATAAAACGAGTAGAAGCTTGCTAAATAATAATAGATAGTTTCTATATATATATTCTATATATAATACAAAAGATGATAACAAAAAATAGCGTATTTAAAATTGGTCTACTTGGAAAACCTCATGGAGTTAAAGGAGAAATACAATTTCGTTTTATTGACGATATTTTTGATCGCCAACAAAGTAACTATTTAATAATAAATATAGATAGTATATTAGTACCATTTTTCATAGAAGATTATCGCTTTCGTAGTGATAATTTAGCACTAATAAAATTTTATGATATTAATAATCTGCAACAAGTATCAGAACTTATAGGGAGAGAAGTATTCTTCCCATATTCACTATCTGATTTTGATAATAAAGGTTTGACGTCTTTCTCTCAACTTATTAACTTTACAATAATAAACAATAGTAACAATAAAGATTTGGGGAAAATAATTTCAATAGATGATTCTACAATTAACTCTTTATTTGAAATAAAGAATAAAGAAGGTAAAAAATATCTTCTACCTGCAAATGAAAAACTTATAAAAAATATAGATATAAAAAATCAAATTATAGAAATGTTTATACCTAATGGAATATTAGAACTTTAATAAATGGAAAAAAAACAACAAATATGTATATTAGGTTCTACAGGGAGCATTGGAACACAAGCTCTTGATGTAATAGAACAACATCCTAACTTATTTACGGTCTATGCCTTAACTGCTAATACAAATTGGAAGAAACTTGCAGAACAGGCTCGAAAGTTTAAACCATCTGCAGTAGTAATAGCTAATGAAGAATATTATGAAATACTTAAACAAAATCTATCAGATTTACCTCTAATAAAAGTATATACTGGTAAAGAAGCCATAAATCAAATAGTAGAAGCTGATCCAATAACTACCATACTTACAGCCATGGTTGGTTATGCTGGTTTAGAACCAACTATAAGAGCTATTAAATCACATAAAAAAATATGTTTAGCCAACAAAGAAACATTAGTTGTAGCAGGAGAGTTGATATGCAAGTTAGCTATAGAGAATCATGTTCCCATACTACCCGTTGATAGTGAGCATAGCGCTATATTTCAAAGTCTTGTAGGAGAAGATAACAATGAAGTAGATAAAATATTATTAACATGCTCAGGCGGCCCATTTAGACAATATAATCTAGAACAATTAAAAGTTGTAACAGCAGCAGAGGCTCTGAAACACCCAGTATGGAATATGGGTGCAAAAATAACTATAGACTCTGCTTCCTTAATGAATAAGGGATTTGAAGTAATAGAAGCCAAGTGGCTTTTTGGAGTTCCAACAAACAAAATACAGGTACTAATACATCCACAGTCAATAATTCATAGTGCTGTACAGTTTATTGATGGAAGCGTTAAAGCTCAATTAGGTGTTCCTGATATGAGACTACCTATACAATACGCATTTTCTTACCCTGAAAGGATACCATTAGAGGGTGATAGATTAAATTTATTCAATAAATCATTAGAATTTTTTGAGCCAAATATGGATAAATTCAAATGCTTATCAATGGCTTATTATGCAATAGAACGTGGTGGTAACACACCTTGTATACTAAATGCGGCTAATGAAATTGTAAACGAAGGCTTTCGCAAAGGTATATGTTCTTTTCTTAATATGGCAGAAATTATTAATAAAACAATGAATATAGTAAGTTTCGATGCTAATCCTGATATTGATATTTACAGATTAACTGATAAAGAATCAAGAAAAGTAGCTAAGGAATTACTTAAAAACATGAGTGTATAAAATAAATTTTAGAAATAAATAATAATTAGATAATGGAAACTTTTTTAATAAGATTAGTTCAGTTTGCTCTAGCAATATCCCTTCTTGTGTTCTTGCATGAAGGAGGGCATATGTTCTTCGCAAAACTTTTTGGTGTACGTGTTGAAAAGTTTTTTGTATTTTTTGATGTAGCAATTGGAAAATGGAAAGGTATGCTTTTCAAATGGAAATCTCCTAAAAGTAAAACTACATACGGCATAGGTTGGCTTCCATTAGGAGGTTACTGTAAAATATCAGGAATGATAGACGAAAGTTTCGACACAAAACAAATGGAAAGAGCTCCGCAGCCTTGGGAGTTTAGAGTAAAACCAGCTTGGCAGAGATTACTTATAATGCTTGGAGGAGTTTTAGTAAACTTTGTATTAGCTCTTTTCATTTATTCAATGATAATGTTTACGTGGGGTAATAGTTACTTTAAAGTTCCAAGTATGACTATGGGTATGCAGTTTAACGCTCAGGCTAAATCTATGGGCTTTAAAGATAAGGATATTATGTTAGATACTGATAAGGGACCATTTAAAGAGTATGCTAATGTTAATGGCGATTTTTTCCGCCAAATAGCTCAAGCTAAATATGTAGATGTTTTACGAGAGGGACAGCGTAAACGTATTAATATGCCTGGCGATATAGATATGCTATCAATGGTAAAAGTCCGCCCATTTTTTGCAGAGCCCTATATACCTGCACGAATAGACACTGTTATCAATAATTCTCCTGCCATGAAAGCTGGAATAAAACAAGGAGATTTATTAACTTCAATAAATGGAAAGAAGGTAAGAACATGGGCGGATATGAATTATCAAATAGGGATATTAAGTGATATTGCTACTGTGAAAAATACACATAAAGATTCTCTATCTATACGCAATATTTTACTTACTGTAAAACGTAATAAGACAAATAAAATTGATACTATCCGTATGCAACTTGATCCACAACTAATGATGGGAGTAGGTCAAAGCTCATTATTAACATATTATAAACCTGTTAAAGTAGAATACTCTTTTTTTGAGAGTTTCCCTGCTGGCATAAAATATGGTTTAAATATTCTTAGTGGTTATGTTAGCAACTTTAAATATCTTGCATCTGCTGATGGGGCAAAAAGTTTAGGAGGATTTGCTTCTATTGGGAAAATGTTTCCACCTTATTGGGACTGGTATATGTTTTGGAATATGACAGCATTCTTTAGTATTATTCTTGCTTTTATGAATATACTACCTATACCAGTTTTAGATGGAGGTCATGTTATGTTCCTTTTATATGAGATGATAACACGCAGAAAGCCATCTGAAAAATTTATGATAAGAGCTCAATATGTTGGATTCACTATACTAATTTTACTCATGCTTGTTGCAAATTTAAACGATGTCTTACGTTTACTCCATATTATATAAATAATAATTATTATACATGATATATAGTTTTAATACGGGTGAGACACAACAGAGCCTAAGGGAAGAATATAATCCTGATGGCTCTGTTCTTAGACGTGCTCAATTACGATTATTGGAGATGTTAGAATATCTTGATAAGGTAGCTAAAAAAATCGGTATAAAATGGAGGATTGATGGTGGAAATATCTTAGGCGCAATACGACATGGAGGATTTATTCCATGGGATGATGATATAGATATAGTTGTAAATAGAAAGGATTTTAAAAAATTATGCAAGTATCTTAAGTCGACACAACATACACAATTTATTCTACAGGACCATAGTACAGATAATAGATATTATAAATCATGGGCTAGTTTACGAGATATAAAAAGTGAGCATATTAGCATTGAAAATAAAAATTCTAAAGAAAGAAAATCTTTAGAAATGATGAAATATCGTGGCTTGCATATTGATATTTTTCCATACGAAGATAGAATTTTACCATCATTACAACATTTATCAGGTAAATTAGCTTGTTTTCTAAATTTCACTATAGCACCATATTCTGCTTTTATTGCTAATATTGGGTATTATCTTCTAGAGAAAATAATATTTCCAATATTTAGGGTATTAGGGCATATAATAGGTAAGCAGGGCGAGTTTATGCATAGTTATGGTGCATGGTTCTATGAGAGACTTCCAAAAAATGTTTTACTACCATATAAACCTATTATATTTGAAAATAAAAAATTTAATGGTCCTAATTGCCCTGAAGAATTTTGTAAAATCATTTATGGAGATTATTTGTCTCTTCCTCCTAAAAATAAGCGAAATAGACACAAAGTAAGTATAAAATTGAAAGAATAATATTTTTATTTTTTAATTAAAATAAAAAAGATATATTACAACAAAGAAAGACACTCTTTGAGTGTCTTTCTTTGTTGTCCCAGGCGGACTCGAACCACCGCTGACAGAACCAAAAACTGTAGTGCTACCATTACACCATAGGACAATTGCACTGCAAAGTTAGTAGTTTTTCTTTATTTTACCAAATTTTTATAGGGTAAATTTACTTACGTAGATTAAACTTCTATATACAACCCTGTGCTTTACTTTCCGATACAAAAGTTTTTAAATATATTATTTAAAGTCTCTTGACTTGTTATTTCTTGACCTGTTATTTCTCCAAGTATTGATAACACATCCTTCAAATCTTCAGCTATAAAGTCTGCCGATAAAGATTGTTCTAAAGAATCTTTTACTCTGTTTAAAGCATTACGAGCTCTTAGTAAAGCATCATAGTGACGTGCAGAGGTTACTATCAATGTATTTTCTGTTATTTCAGGTATATCAGCTATTATATATACCAGTTTTTTTAAATCTTCAATCCCTATATTATATTTTCCTGATGTATAAATATTATAATATGGTTTTTTATCTTCACTTTTTATGTTATTGATATATGAATTAAATTTATCAATATTATCTTTATTATCAATTTTATTCCTAACAACAATTAATTTTTTATCACTACACTTTGATTGTATTTTTTTAATGTCATAATTATCTATATCCTTATCAACTACCCATAATACTATTTGTGCCGTATCTAATTCTTGAATAGTTCGTTCAATACCTAAGTTTTCTATATAATCTTCCGTTTTACGAAATCCAGCTGTATCTATAAACAAGAAGTTTATTCCATTAATATTCACACTATCTGAAACCACATCTCTGGTAGTCCCATGTATATCTGACACAATAGCTTTATCTTCATTTAATAGCTTATTTAATAGTGTTGATTTACCAACGTTAGTATTTCCTATAATTGCTACAGGTATTCCTTTTTTCATAGCCTGTCCTGTAGCAAATGAAGCTATAAGTTTATTTACTTGTTTATCTATTTCTACTGTAAGATTTTCTAATTCAGTTCTATCTACAAATTCAAGTTCTTCATGGTCAGAGAAATCAAGCTCAAGTTCTAATAAAGAATTTAAAGTTAATAATTTTTGACGTAGTGAAAGTAATTTACTTGTAAAATGTCCCTTTAGTTGTGATAATGCAACTTTATGTGAGGCTTTATTAGTCGAAGCTATAAGTTCTGCTACAGCTTCAGCTTGGGTTAAATCCATCTTGCCATTTAGATAAGCCCTCAATGTAAATTCTCCAGGTTTTGCTTGCCTACAACCTATTTCACATAATCTGTATATCACTTTCTTTAAAATATATTCAGAGCCGTGACATGAAATTTCTACCACATTCTCTCCTGTATAAGAATGTGGTGCCCTCCATATAGAAATTATAACTTGATCTATCACATCATTGTTACTATCTACAATTTCTCCATAGTGCAAAGTATTAGCTTTGGCAGCAAGTATATTTTTAGTAAAAATATCATTTACAAATTTTATAGAATCTTCTCCAGCTACCCTAATTATCCCAATAGCTCCACCTGGTTTTGTTGATAGAGCGCAAATGGTTGTATTATCTATATATTGAGTATTTTTTTTCATTTATTTTACAACTATAATATAAGGGACATATAATAATCCTACATGCCCCTATATATATATATATTATATTTACATATTGTATTATATACGATCTAAAACTGTTTTTATAAGTCCATCTATCGTATTTTTATAACCTACATTTGCTTCCTTCTGTCTACGATTAGCAATTACCATACAACAAGTTAACGCTTTATGTCCCATCAATTGTGCCAACCCAGCTAAAGCACTACTTTCCATTTCAAAGTTTGTACAGCGAAGACCTTTATATTCAAATTCTTCTATCTTTTCATTTAGTCTTGGATCTGCAAGCGGTAATCTTAGTCGTCTACCTTGTGGTCCAAAGAATCCTCCACATGCAACAGTAATCCCTCTTACCATATCATCTTTTGCAATTTGTTCTAATAGCTCATAATCTGCTGTTGCTACATACGGATTTCCTAATTGTGGATTCCACTTTACTTGTTTTTTAAATTCTTCTTCAAAATCAATATCTAATTCTTCACGCCTTGCATAATAGTTTAGTAGTCCATCAAATCCAATACTCTTTTGAGATGCGACATATGTTCCTATTGGTGTATTAAGCTGTAGTCCTCCACATGTACCTATACGTACTAATGTTAGTTGACGAAATTTTGTTTTTTCTTTTCTCTTGTCAAAGTCAATATTTGCTAATGCGTCTAATTCATTAACTACAATATCAATATTATCGCATCCTATACCTGTACTTAATACAGTAATACGTTTGTTATTATATATACCAGTAACTGTATTAAATTCACGGCTACTTGCTTCGCACTCAACTATCTCAAAATGCGATGCGACTAATTTAACTCTTCCAGGGTCTCCTACTAATATAATTTTATCAGCTATATCTTGTGGTTTTATATGTAGGTGAAAAATACTTCCATCTGAATTTATTATTAATTCTGATGGAGCAAAAAATCTTTCTTCCATATTCTAATGATTTTAAGTTTAATCTATCTTTTACAAATATATGTATATTATGCTATTCTAACAAAAAAATAAAACAAAAAGACACTTCCTAATAAATGAAAGTACCTCTTTACAATTTATAATATTAATAAATCTACTCTGCGAGCATAAGTTCGCATTTCAGAACTATTATCTATGCCAGTAAATAAAGATTTTATTTGGGATATTTCTACTCCATTTTCTAATAAAAATAGTTTTACAGACTTTACACGTCTAATTGCTAAACTATTATTAAAATCTTCATTACCTTCTTTACTAGCAAATCCATTAATTGTCACTTTCAAAGCTCTATTTTCTTTTAATATGTTAGCAACATATTCTAAAGTTTTTTTCGCTTCATTTGGAAGCTCATCTGATGATACATTAAAGAACACCTGCCTAAAATTAGTATCAAAAATATTTTTATCTTTATTTTCGTCTTTATCTTTTTCTATATATATAGGAGATAAATTTGGCATATAAGTATCTATAGGTTTCGTATCCTCTAACACTCTCAATTTACTCTCTATTAAATCTATTTGCTTCTTCATAATAGAATCATTTAGATTTTTTGATAACATAGAATTTAAACTTTGCCTTAATATATGTATTTGCTTTTTTAAGTTTTCTATAACAGAATCGTTTTGTACATTTTGTTGTTTATATGGTTCAGTTTGTATATAATATTTTAACGAACCATCTGAACGTGGTATAACTAAAATCTGATTACTATTAGGAATATTACCTATATGTTGTTGTTCTCTCAAAATAGGTCTATAATCAGTCTTATTATTTACCTTTATACCATGGCAACTCTCTTTATGCTTATTCTTAAATTCTTTAATAGCTATACTTCTAAGAGTATTTATTAAGTCTTCTTTGTCTACTATTAAAGTATCATCCACATAATTTATTTTACTCTTATTTATTTTTTGAGCATAACAAAATGTTAATGGTAATAATAGTATAGCTAAAATTATATATTCTTTTTTCATACAATAAAAATTAGAATATGAATGAATACCCAACTGCTATTTGATTTTGCTTAGTAAGTCCTCTCATAGAATAATCTGCAAAAATCTTACCTTGCAGGCAATCCATACTAGCACCAAATATAAAGTTTGAACCAAATACAGTCTTTTTACCATGGAATACTCCAAGTCCTGCTCCTATGTATGGTTTTATTTTTCCAAATGAACTTATATTTAAATTATATACAACATTAGCAGATATTCCTAGTCCACTATTAGACGCTATAGCAGTATATAGTTCTGGCATAAAATCAAGATTTGTATTACTTATAGGCAGATATCCTCTTATACCTACATTCCATGAAGTAAGATTTCCAAATCCAAGTCCTGTAAATATACCTATCCTATTTAGTTTTATAAGTTTACTTATAGAATCATAGTTACCTACAGTTTTAGATTCTATGGTATTATCAATAGGTGTAATTTTATTATTATCAGTAGTATATATTATAGTTTTATTTTCTTTTTCAGATATTTGATTTATCAACTTATTAATCTTTTTATTTAATAGTTCTATTTCTCTTTTTACCTCGTCATTAGAAATTTTATTATTTTCATTTAGATTTATATTAGTAGAATGCTCATGACATCCAGCTTCATTACTCGCTTCGTCTATAATCTTTTGTACTAATATATCTAATTCTGTTCTTGTTAGTTTTACAGTATTTGTAGTATTATGGCTTAATTGATTTAGAAGTCTTCGTTTTATTGTTAACTCTTCATTTTCAATATTTTCAAGAGCTTGCTTATTATTCACCCTTTGCTTTTCTATTTCTATCGCATCTAGAGTGTCATTTTTAGCAATAGCCGTTTTTAGCTTTCTATTAAGATCCTTAATACGACTTTCATAATCCTCTTTCAGAGTATTTATTCGATCTTCATACTTATTTAATTGAACATCATATTCTCCTAACTCTTTTTCATATTTTGACCTTAAATTGTTTATACGTTGATTTGTATTTTCTATTTGATGCTCATTAATATCATCAATTAATTTTTCTTTATATTTTCGTTCTCCATTAGCAGCTTTACCTAAATTAAGCCTTACACCTCCATTATACATTACGCTTGTATTTACTTGTTTAATGTTTTGAATATTTTTCTCTTTTACATCATTAGCTGTAAATATAGCATCTACTGTACCAAATAATGCTATGTATTTAGATAAAGGTATTTCTATACCAGCGCCACCTAATGCAAATGCAGAACTATTTGGTGCTTCGTGTGCAATAGTAGAAATATAGTTCTCACCAACTTTCATGTATCCGCCACCAATTTCTAAATATGGAGTTATCCCTCTTGGCACATTTAGCCTTGTTATTAATTTTCCACCATAAATTGCTAAATCATTATTGAATGATAATGATATTTTTTTAGGATCTTTAGTTGCTTGATAGTAAAATCCACGAATGCCTATGAGCGATGAAAGATCCAAACCTACACTTCCCCCAAGCATGTATGTATCTAATAGAGCTAATTTATTAGAGAAGTCAATATAAGAAACACTTGGTTCAAGTACAAATTTTACCCCTTTAAATCCATCTGAAAACATATTTTTATATTCTCTACTAATCTCATTATGTTTTGGAACTCGTCCACCAAGATAAAAATCAAGTGAGGCTACAGCTGTCCAATTATATGTATGTATACCTTTAACTTTTTGTTGTGTACTTGGAATTATTATATAATTTTTTCCAGAAACGTTAAACATTACATTTTTTGCTTCAGCTGATAAAACTACTCTATCGGATAAGTTAAACTTTAATCCAGCTCCTAAATCCACAAATAATTGGTCAGATTTTAAATCTTTTATCTTAACACTTTGAACTCCACCACCTGCAATAAGATATGGTGAAAAAAAAGAATTTGGAACTATATTTATTTTCAAATCTCCTCCATAGCGAGTTAAATCTAATTTATCTGATAATTTAGATTTAATATTTAACAAATTAGCTTCAGATTTAAAATTAGCATTGGTATTTTTTAAATAGTAACCTCGTAATTCTAATATCGGACCAAAACCAAATCCAACCTTTCCTCCATATAAACATGTATTCTCTATTGATATATTTTTATCCCACCATGTGTATTCTGCTGTTGGAGATAGTATAAGTGAAAAACCATTAACTTGTGCTGATAGTTCTAAACTAGTAACTAAAGTAAACAATGTTAAGATTAACTTACAGATAATACTTTCTTTCTTCATAATATAATTTATTTTACTTATTAATTTAAACTATTTATATTGACTTATATATAATAAGATTAACTAAATATCTTTTTAAAGAACTATGCAAATTATACAATTAAAGACATAATATTAAGATATATTAAATACTATTTTCACAAAGTTAATAAAAATATTTAGATTAATTATAATTACAAAATTTCAGAAACACAAAAACAGTGTTTTTTAGTTATTATTTTATTATTTTAAGTTCTAACGATAAAAAATATTTGTTTTTTAATACTCGTATTTATCTGTTTAACAATATATTAAATAAACATAGATACTATTTTAATTATAATATTGTAGCTATCTGTTATTTTTCCTTTTTTTGTCGCAGTAAGTTGAACATTATAGTTAGGAATGTTTTAATTATGAAATATGAGGTATTCCTATTCATTTTTATTAATTTTGTAGTACAAATAATTATCATAACATTATGAAAATAGATTTTGAAAAAATATCCGAAGAACATATAGAAGGCTTTAAAGGCGGAATAGGTAAATTAGATTTACGTAGCTATATTGATAAAAATGTTCGTATAATGTATTCAACTTTACGTCCAGGTGCAAAAAGTGGAAAACATCTACATAAAGGAACGTTTGAGGTTATGTATGTTGTGAGTGGTCAACTTACAGTTCACTGTGATGGCAAAGAAGAATTAATTCACATGGGGCAAGTTCATTATTGTCCCGAAGGTCATGAACATTGGTTTGAAAATATTGCTGTCCGGTAAAACTTTTTCAAACAAAATAAATTAGGGCTGACACA
>CAMPYS010000022.1 GCA_946998295.1 uncultured Prevotella sp. | reverse complement strand
ACAGCCTAAAAATCAAAAATATAGACTGCAGGTGAGCCAATAGTGTTCAAAAAAAGAATGATAGTGAATGGGGTAAGGCTTTGCAGAGGTCTCAAATTAGTTACTACAAAGAGAGTAATAAAAGGAATATATAAGCAAAAACACTTGTTATTATATAACAATTTATTATCTTTGTAAATAATAAAAATTACAATACATAAAAATTAGTTTCTTTTACAAGAGATAAAAAGCACTTGTAGTTCAATGGATAGAATAGAAGATTCCGGTTCTTCAGATTAGGGTTCGATTCCCTACAAGTGTACAAAATTATAACTAAATACTTTGTTTACAAAATATTTTATTTATTGATAAATTTAGAATAAAGTAGAAGATAATTTTCACCATATTATAAAAATAAGTGTAATATTTGTTCAATTATCCTTTTTACATTATCTTTGCAAACATAGTACAAAAATAAACAATTAGTATTTTGATCTGTCGCTGGTGTTTAATAAAAACACGAGAGGAAAGTCCGGGCAGCATAGGACATCCTGCTTCCGAAAATAGAAGCTATTGGTAACAATAGATAAAGGTAGAAGAAAAGAACCGCTCTAATAATAAAAGAGCAAGGGTGAGAAGGTGGTGTAAGAGACTACCAGCAAGTGGGCGATCACTTGGCTGTACCGACAGGAGCTGCAAGTTCATGTAAACCGTTGTTCGAGGGCTGTCCGCTCGAGCCATAGGCGCAACGGAGGGTAGAATGCTTCAGTATTGGGGCAACTCAATACGTAGATAAATGACAGATGTTCCTTACATAAAAGGGATAACAGAACCCGGCTTATAAAAAAACTATTTGTTTTATTTATAATCTCTTTTCTTTCCTGTTATGGAAAGAAAAAGGGATTTTAAATATTAAAATTTAAAGAATCTGCTAATGAAAAAAAACTATACATATAGAACTGTTATAGATGATTATCAGCATACTGTAGAAAATAAAATAAAATATCACAAAGATGAATCGGATTTTCCGAAAATAGATGAATATATTACTAACGAAGAATTAACAGACTACTTATTAGATTATCAAGCAGCTATAGATAGTCAAGGAACACAACGTACACGATACACCGTTTTAGGGATAATAATTTGTTTACCAATTATTATATTGTCTGCATTCCCTCAAAATATTTTACCTCTAAAAGGATATAAATTATTCATAGCTGGTTTTATAGTTGGAGTTATATTAGCCATATTATACAGTATTATGCAAAAATGTAATATTAATAGAAAGTTAGAGGCTATAAACCAAAATCACCCAATGGCTCATAAATATGTAGAAAAAGTAATTAATTATTAATGTTTTAAATATAATAAATTATGGAAATACCAGATTTACTTAAATATAAAGATAAATTTACTAAAAAGAATTTCAGTGAGAAAATACAAAGAATAGCTAAGAGAGCTGGTGTTAAGTTCATATATTCTGCCCTTATTCTTTACTATTCATTAGATAGTAACAAATTATCATTAAAAGATAAAGCTTTAATTATTGGTGCTTTAGGCTATCTTATATCTCCGTTAGATATAATGCCAGATGCAATACCAATAGCAGGACTATCAGATGATTTAGCAGTTTTGCTTTTCTTGTTACAAAAAATATGGAACGATGTAGACCAAGAAGCAAAAGACAAAGCACATGCCAAATTAAGTCAATGGTTTGACGTTGATGAGATAAAAGTAACTGAAGAAAATCTTTTTGATAACGATACAACTCAAACTCCTGTATAATACTAATTTAAAATTTTATACATCTTAACATGCTACAATATATTATAACTGGAATAGTAATTGCAGCAGCTGTTGCTTATGCTATAATATCAATAATAAAAAGTTTCAAATCAAATAGTTCATCATGCAATGGATGTAATGGCTGTGCAATAAAAAAGAATTATAATAGAAGAAATGTATCATAGGTTGGCAGTGTGACTAAACTTAACACGAATATATTGCAATTGGCAATACCATCAATTATTAGCAATATAACAGTTCCTCTATTAGGGTTGATAGATATTGCAATAATTGGACATATCGGAAATGAAAGCTA
The DNA here is from genome assembly GCA_946998295.1 of uncultured Prevotella sp. Lineage (GTDB taxonomy): Bacteria > Bacteroidota > Bacteroidia > Bacteroidales > Bacteroidaceae > Prevotella. The sequence goes on along the minus strand of CAMPYS010000022.1, from coordinate 28,853 downwards.
CATAGGTGCTATATCTATAGGCACTATGATTTTTAATATCATTTACTGGATTCTCTGTTTTCTTAGAATGGGAACAAGTGGACTAACCTCTCAAGCATACGGGGAAAACGATTGGAAAAAGGCAATATCTATTCTTTTTCGAGCTTTAACTATAGGAATAGTCATGGGGGGAATATTCATCATTATGCAAGACTTGCTACAAATAGTAATGTTAAATGCAATGAATACACCAAAAACCTCGTGGAATCTTGTAACATCTTATGTAAAAATAACAATATGGGGAGCACCTGCAATGCTTGGTCTATATGCACTAATGGGCTGGTTTATAGGTATGCAGAATACCAAAATACCTATGATTATAGCTATAGTGCAAAATATTATCAACATTATAGCATCTCTCTTTTTTGTATATGTAATAAAATGGGATATTAATGGGGTAGCAAGTGGAACATTAATAGCACAATGGTGTGGATTCATTATTGCTATAACTACACTGTTATTAGGTATAAAAAAAAGTTATTTTTTCAACACTAATAATATAGAATTAATAAGTTTAAAAATATTTGTAGTAGCAATAAAACAAAAAAAAGAATGGAATAAATTCTTCTCAATAAATAGAGATATTTTCTTACGTACTCTCTGCTTCATTGCTGTGAATATGTTTTTTACGAGTGCTGGTGGAAAACAAGGCTCTATGATTCTTGCAGTAAATACACTTCTTATGACAATGTTTACTTTATTCTCTTATTTCATGGATGGTTTTGCATACGCTGGTGAAGCTATAAGTGGTAAGTTTTATGGAGAAAAGAATTTTAAAATGATAAATGTACTTACTAAGAGATTGCTATTATTTGGAATATTAATGATTTTAATATTCACATCTATATACATTATAGGTGGAGATAACCTTTTACGACTTCTAACTAATAATATACAAATAGTTGAGGCTGCTAAACCTTACATCGTATGGGCATATTTTATCCCAATTATTGGAATGGCAGCATTTATATATGATGGGATATTTATAGGAATAACTGAAACTAAAGGTATGCTATTCTCTTCATTTATTGCTATGACTTGTTTCTTCTTATTCTATATAACAACAAATCAGATGCTAAAGAATAATTCTTTATGGATAGCTTTTCTAATATTTTTATTTATGCGGGGAGTATGTCAAGCAGTATGGCTAAAAAGGAAAAATTTTAGACAAATTTCAAAAAATATATAATAATATTGTATATTTGCAACTAACAAACTACGTATTCGAATATATGAAAAGTGATAGCATCGTAATAATACCTACGTATAACGAAAAAGAGAATATTGAGAATATAATTAGAGCTGTTTTTGCTTTAGATAAATTTTTCCATATTTTAGTAATTGATGATGGCAGCCCTGATGGAACAGCATCTATAGTTCATAAACTAATAAAGCACGAGTTTAGTGATAGGTTGTTTATAATTGAAAGATCTGGAAAGTTGGGATTAGGTACAGCATATATTAAAGGTTTTAAATGGTCTATAAATAAAGGCTATGATTATATTTTTGAAATGGATGCTGATTTCAGTCATGATCCTAAAGACCTTCCAAAACTTTATGCTGCTACACATGATGAAGGATATGATGTAGCTATAGGATCAAGATACATAAGTGGAGTTAATGTTGTTAACTGGCCCATTGGAAGAGTACTTATGAGTTATTTTGCAAGTAAATATGTAAAATTTGTAACTGGAATTAATATTCATGACACAACAGCAGGGTTTGTATGTTATAAGCGTAAAACATTAGAAACGATAGAGCTTAATAAAATAAAATTTAAAGGCTATGCGTTCCAAATAGAGATGAAATATACTCTATATAAAATAGGATTCAAAATAAAAGAGGTGCCTGTAATTTTTGTTAATAGGCGAGAAGGGGCTAGTAAAATGAGTGGAGGCATATTTTCTGAAGCTCTATTTGGAGTTATAAGATTAAGATTAGACAGCATAAATAGAAAATACCCACAAATTAAATCATAACAATTTTGAAGAATGGATATTAAAATAGAAAATGCGACAAAAGACCAAGCTCCTATAATTGCTACTATGATAATGGAAGCAATGAATCATGAATGTTGTAAATGGTTCGCAGGAGAAAATAAAACGTTAGAGGACTTTCACAGATTAATGACTAAACTTGTTGAGGATACAAATTCTCAATACTCGTTTAAAAATACACTTATTGCTACTAACGGACAAAAAGAGGTAATTGGTGTGTGTGTTAGCTATGATGGAGGCAATTTACACCAACTAAGGCAGGGCTTTATTGAGGGAGCATTAAAGGAGTTCGGAAAAGACTACTCTGATATGGATGACGAAACAACACAGGGAGAATTATATATAGACTCGCTATGTGTTAGCAAAACGCATAGAAAAAAAGGCATAGCAACAAAACTGTTAAAAGCTACAATAGAGAAAGGGAAAAAACTAGGACTACCAGCAGGATTACTGGTAGATGAGGGAAATCCTAAAGCTGAAAAGTTATATAAAGCTATAGGATTTATTTACAAAGATAATAATAAATGGGGCGGACATAATATGCGACATCTTGTCTTACCAATTATATAGATAAAATATATAATTACTATTCAAATACATAAAAAATAAATATAGTTAGTATAATTACTTGTTTTAATAAAGTAAATGATATACTAACTATATTTTTATATAATAATCTTATAGTAATTCTTTGAATTTAGAGTCTAATTTTTCTTTAGGGGCTGCACCTACAAATTTATCAACTAATTTTCCATTTTTAAAGAATAATATAGTAGGAATATTTCTAACCCCATATTCAATAGCTACATCCTCATTATCCTCGATATTGCATTTACCTACAATAATTTTTCCATCGTAGTCATTTGCAAGTTCAGATATAATAGGACCTATCATTTTACAGGGACCACACCATGTTGCCCATAAGTCTACTACTAAAGGTAAATTACCATTTTTATAACTCTCAAAATTTTGTGTTGTAATTTCTACTTCCATTGTTTTTATTTTATAAATTAAATATTATGTATAATAAGTATCTATGTGTATATTAATAAAATTAGTTTATGCTATATTTCATATTGTCAGTATTTTTGATAAAATCAATTAACTCTTTATCAATATTTATTTTTCTACTTGTAGAGTATAAAATTACAGGATTTTCCTTTAGCTTATGAAGCTTTATATAAAGCTGTATATTACCAGTTTTTCTCTCTATAATAGAAGTTAAGTCTGATACGACTTTACTATCTAATGATGAAGATTCTATAGAAATAGTAAATCGTTGTAATTTATTTTGTTTTACATCATATAGATGCTCTATGTTTGTAATTACTAATTCAAATGATTTGTTATTATAAAAACGTGGTTGACATTTTGCAGTTATAAATAATGTGTAGTTTGGCTTTAGCATACTACTCCATTTTGTCCAGTTAGTATCAAATAAAGCAAATTCTCCAACACTATCAAAATCTTCTATAGTTATGATGCCAAATGGTTTTCCACTTTTTCTTGAAAAGCGTTCAGTTACAGATGTGATAATACCTCCAAATGTTATTTTATCCTGCTCTGATAGTTTTTCCATATTTTCAGATGAGGCTATTTCATTAGCATGTGTATTACAAAGTTCATTAAGTATAATACTGTATTCATCTAAAGGGTGAGCAGATAAATATATACCAACTAAGTCACGTTCTTTATTTAGTTTTTCGATAGTAGGCCATTTCTCAACTTTAGGTATCGCAGGATGAGCAATTTCTATTTCATTACTTCCTCCAAATAATGAATTTTGTAGTTGCGATTTTTCTTGCTGAAATAATTGAGCATATCGTATAAGTGAGTCTATAAAAGTAATACCCTTAGAATTTGTCCCTGAAAATTCTTCACGTTGTATACCGAGACTATCAAAACCTCCACTAAAAGCAAGATTTTCAAGAGATTTTTTATTTACGTTACTAATATCAATTCTTTCGACAAAATCAAATATATTTTTGTATGGACCGTTTTTATCACGTTCCGTTACTATAGATAAGGCTGCACCTGTGCCCATACCTTTAATAGCTGATAAACCAAATCGTATAGCTCCTTTTTTATTAACTCCAAACTCTATTCTACTTTCATTTATATCTGGCCCGAGTATTGATATTTTAAGAGCTTTACATTCTTCCATGAGTTTTGTTATTTCAGTTATTTGACTGAAACGTCTTGTAAGTAACGCAGCCATAAATTCTGCTGGATAATGAGCTTTTAAGTAAGCTGTTTGATATGCTACCCAAGAGTAGCAAGTGGCATGTGATTTATTAAATGCATAACTCGCAAATTTTTCCCAATCAGTCCAAATTTTTTCTAATATCTTAACATCATATCCATTTTCTTGTCCTTGCTTAAGGAATTTAGGCTTCATCTTATCGACAATATCCTTTTTCTTTTTACCCATTGCTTTACGCAGAGCATCACTTTCTCCACGTGTAAAATTAGCAAGTTGTCGACTTAATAACATTACTTGTTCTTGATACACTGTAATACCATAAGTGTCTTTGAGATACTTTTCCATACAAGGAATATCATACTTTACTAATGAAGGATCTTTTTTCCGTTTAATAAAGTCTGGTATATAATCCATTGGACCAGGACGATACAAAGCATTCATAGCTATTAAATCTTCAAATACAGTAGGTTTAAGTTCCCTGAGGTGTTTTTGCATACCAGCAGATTCAAACTGAAATGTACCTATAGTCTGTCCTTTTTGATATAATTGATATGTTAATTTATCATCGATAGGAATATTATCTATATCGATAGTTATTCCTCTTGTTTGTTTTATAACTTTGCAGGCTTCTTTAATTTCTGATAAAGTTTTAAGCCCGAGAAAGTCCATTTTTATAAGTCCTGTAGTTTCAATTACATGTCCATCATATTGAGTAACAGGTACCTTTTGGTTAGGAAAATCAGGGTCAGTTGCAGTTGAAACGGGAACCCAATCACTTATTGGGTCTCTGCAAATAATGAATCCACAAGCATGTAGGCCAGTACCCCTTATAGTACCCTCTAACATTTTTGCATATCTAATAGTATTTCTTTCTCTACTATCTTCACTTGTTTCAGCTTCTTGTAGTTCTGGTGTGTATTTTATAGCATTTTTTAGGTTCATTTTTAGCCCATTAGGTAGCCTATCTGGTATAGCTTTGCAAAGTGCATTGGATATATTAAGAGGTAATCCTTCTACACGTGCAACATCTCTAATAGAGTTCTTTGTAGCCATAGTAGAGTATGTTATAATATGTGCACAATTTTCTTCTCCATATTTATCCATTACCCATTGTAAGACCTTTCCACGTCCGTCATCATCAAAGTCCGTATCTATATCAGGCAGGTTTACTCTATCAGGATTTAGAAAACGCTCAAAAAGTAAATTATATTTTAATGGGTCTATTCGAGTTATTCCTAAACAATATGCAACAACAGAACCAGCGGCTGAACCACGTCCAGGTCCTACCATGACATTAAGTTCGTTGCGTGCTGCATTAATAAAATCTTGAACTATTAAGAAATAACCAGGAAATCCCATAGTTTTCATAACGTGTAATTCAAAAATAAGAGCTTTATATACTTCTTTTGGAATAGGATCCCCATATATGCGTTTTGCACCATCAAAAGTCAATTTAGCTAAGTAGTCTGCTTCAAGTTTTATACGATATATTTTTTCATATCCGCCGAGCCTATTTATTACTGCTTGTCCTTCTTCTGGTGAAAGTTGATTTTCTCCATTTTCATCAGTTGTAAACTCATCATATAGTTCTTCTGTCGTAATTTTTTGTTTTAGTTCTTCTTCTGTACCAAAATCTTTAGGAATTGGAAAGAAGGGCATAATAGGCCCATTATTAATATTATAAAATTCTACTTTATTTAGAATTTCAATAGTGTTGCTCATAGCCTTTGGTAGATCTCCAAAAATTTCGTTCATCTCTTCTCGAGATTTAAACCATTCTTGTTTAGAATATCTCATTCGTTTAGGACTATTTAGTTCTTCTTGTGTAGATAAGCAAAGTAAATGGTCATGAGCTTCTGCGGTTTCCTTATCTTCAAAATGACAATCGTTAGTGCATATATATTTTATATTTAGTTCTTCAGATAGTTTCAATATTGCTTTATTTACTTTTTGTTGAAGTGGAAAGACCTCCCTATTAGCAACAATATTTGGATCTTTTACTTCATGTCTTTGTAGTTCTAGATAGAAATCATCACCAAATATATTTTTAAACCATAAGCAAGCTTCTCGAGCACCTTGAATATCATTATTTAAAATTTTTCTAGGTATTTCTCCTGCAAGGCATGCAGATGAAACAATAAGTCCTTCATGGTATTTTTTTAAGTCTGTACGATCTGTGCGTGGGCGATAGTAATACCCATCTACCCATGAGCGAGAAACTAACTTTATAAGATTTTTGTACCCTACATAGTTTTTTGCTAATACAATAAGATGATATCCTGAATTGTCGTGCATTTCTTTTACCTTATCTTCTTTTCTACGTCTAGCAACATACATTTCGCACCCAAATATAGGCTTGAATGGGGATAATCCTTTGTTTTTTCTATCTTTATTTATTTTTTCGCAATAGTCGGAAAATTCTTTGATTCCATACATAACACCATGGTCTGTTATTGCCATACCTTTCATACCATTATTTATAGCTTTATTTACAAGGTATTCAACCTTTGATTGACCATCAAGTATAGAATAATGAGTATGAACATGTAAATGTACGTAATCTTCCATATTTGAAATTTATTCTTTTAATACTATTTTGTAACCTATTAAACTTATTTTTATTTATATGATTGAATTAATTCCAATAATATAAATTAAATTCAAAATTATAATAAAAACTTTATATATCCAAAAGAATAAATAATAATTTGTCTAAATAACAAAAAACATATATCTTTGCAAATATAAATAACACTTGCTCTTGTAGAGGAATAATATATCTTAACTATGACAAAATTGAAAAAGCGTTTAAAGAAAATAAGAATACATCATGAAGGTACAAATCAGCTTTTATATGGAGGTATAGCTATTGTTTTTGTAGCCATAGTGCTATGGTTTAGTCTTTCTTCAAAATTACCATTTATATTATTTTTATTAATATTTGGCTTAATATATTGTATAGTCTTAAATTTTTATCGCTGTCCTATACGATATTTAGGAATAGATAATACAGAGAATGTAGTAGTTGCTCCAGCAGATGGACGTATCGTAGTTATAGAAGAAGTAGAAGAAACAAAATATTTTCATGAGCCAAGACTAATGATTTCTATTTTTATGAGTCTATGGAATGTTCATGCAAATTGGTTTCCTGTTGATGGAAAAGTAAAATTAGTAAAGCATTTTAATGGTAATTATCACAAAGCTTGGTTACCTAAAGCAAGTGAAGAAAATGAACATGCAGATATATTAATAACTACTAAGAATGGAAAGGATATACTTTGTCGTCAAATTGCAGGAGCTGTTGCTCGTCGTATAGTGACTTATGCAAAAGAGGGGGAAGAATGTTATATAGATGAACACTTAGGATTTATTAAGTTAGGTAGTCGTGTTGATATATTCTTGCCCATTGGTTCAGAAGTTTGTGTAAAGATGGGACAAACTACTCGAGGTGATCAAACAATAATAGCTAAATTAAAATAATAGGAATTTATATTATATAATGTCAATAAAAAAGCATATACCTAATGCTATAACTTGTTGCAATTTATTGTCGGGGTGTATAGCTACTTCTTTTGCATTTAGTAATAATGCTAAAATAGCATTTTTGTTTATTATTATTGGTGCTATATTTGATTTTTTTGATGGTATGAGTGCTCGCTTGTTGCATGTGAGCTCTCCTATCGGTAAAGAATTAGACTCATTAGCGGATATAATAACTTTTGGAGTAGCTCCATCTACTATCGTATTTGCACAGTTAAGAAACATTTCTTATCCAGAACTATTAGAACCATTTTCTACGATAGTTCCTTTCTTTGCCTATTTAATGGTAGCATTTTCAGCTCTTAGACTAGCTAAATTTAATCTTGATGAACGTCAAACTTTAGGTTTTATAGGTTTACCGACACCTGCAAATGCTTTGTTTTGGGGATCATTCATCATAGGATTTAATCATATTATAGATTCTCAACCATGGTTTATATATATATTAATTTTAGGCATAGTTATTAGTTCATGGCTAATGATATCAGAAGTATCAATGTTTGCCTTGAAATTTAAACATTGGGGGTGGAAAGGTAATCAGGTAAAATATATTTTCTTGTTAACCTGTTTACCAATAATTGTTATTTTTGGTATTTCCTCTTTATTTATAATAATTGCATGGTATATATTTTTATCATTGATAATAAATAAAGAAAATATTTAAATTTTATATATTAAAGTTAGTTCTCATGTTTATCTTTAAAGGTATATTTGTTATTCTTGTGGTAGTCTGTGTATTTATAGGCTATATATTATTTAAATTTTGGATTAAATTTAGAAGTTTCAAAAAAAAGTTTCAAAATGTTTCTGATAATGTAAGAAATAATAACTCTCAAAATAGCAGAATTATTGATACGCAAAAAAGAAAGAAGATAATAGGAGATGATGAGGGGGAATATGTAGATTTTACGCCTGTAGATAAAAAAAAGCATATTTAACAGACAGAAAATCTTGCTGCAAAATTAAAATAACTATCTATCATACATATCGTATATATAGAACATTTCAAAAAACTATAAATTTTTTACCAAATATTATAATTATCACATTTCGTTAGTAAGTAACATATAAACAAATAGATTTGAGAATCTATTTGTTTTAAACCTATATAGAAATATTTTATATTTAAGGGTAATGTTATATTTACATCTTTAATATATATATATTTATTGCAATAAATAAGTTCCAACGCTTCTTATAAAAACGCTTGAACGCTTCTTATAAAAACGCTTGAACACTTCTTATAAAAACGCTTGGACGTTTCTTATAAAAACGCTTGAACACTTCTTATAAAAACGCTTGGACGTTTCTTATAAAAACGTTTGAACGCTTCTTTAAGGATTGTATCATAAGTTCTCTTAATGAATCTTGTTGCGTTTATTAGTAAACGATTTTCATCCTTGTTTTATTATAGGCAATTTTTACAATTATAATGTCATAATATTAATAATGATAATATTTTATTATTATGCCTTTCAGCCCCTTCTATTTAGTATAGAAAAGTGAAATTATATAGCATTAATAATTATATATGCAGCAAATAACTAATAATAAGCGGACAAAATCGGGAAGTTCATGGTGCATATAGCAATATTTGACAATAACGATATATAGTCTCGTTATTTACTTTTAAAATGAATTTAATTATTTGTATAATATTATTTTTTATAATAACTTTGCGTATATTAATTATATGAGAATTACTATATAATATAAGTACGACAAAATGACACAAGCAGAAGATATTCAAAATGCTGTACAAGTGCTGAATAACGGTGGTGTAATTTTATATCCAACAGATACAATATGGGGAATAGGTTGTGATGCAACAAATCCAGATGCAGTTAGTAGAGTTTACTCTATAAAACAGAGGGTAAACTCTAAAGCATTAATATGTCTTGTTGATTCAGATGCACGTCTACAACGTTATGTTCGTGAAGTACCTAATGTTGCTTGGCAATTGATAGATTCTGTTGTTAAGCCAACAACAATAATATTGGATGGTGCAGTTAATCTTGCTCCTAATTTAATCGCAGAAGATGGTTCTATAGGAATCAGAATAACACATGAAAAATTTTCAAAAGAATTATGTTATAGATTCCAAAAAGCAATAGTTAGTACTTCTGCTAATATTAGTGGTGAGCCATCAGCTCAAAATTATTCAGATATTTCAGAAGCAATACTATCTTCTGTTGATTATGTTTGTTTTTCACGTCGTCAAGAACATAAGCCTCATGAAGCATCAACTATAATAAAAATAGGTAAGACAGGCGAAGTAACCATATTACGTAAGTAGAGTATAGATATATGCAGCACACTACTGTTATAAGTCAAATAGATAGTTGGCGTCAAAAACATATTTCAGATCGCCAATTTGTTTTATTGCTTGCATTTGCAGTAGGTTTTTTTGCAGCTGTTGCAGCTTATATCTTACATGTTATAATTTTTCAAATAGAGAAACTAATAACTTCAGGTTTTAGTATTATATCTATCAATTGGCTTTATCTACTTTATCCTGTATTAGGAATATGGCTTACAAGTCTTTTTGTAAAATATATTGTTCGTGATCAAATATCGCATGGTATAACCCGTGTTTTATATGCAATTTCATCTAAACGTTCAAAGTTAAAAGCACATAATATTTGGACCTCAATAGTTGCATCGGCAATAACTATTGGTTTTGGAGGTTCTGTTGGAGCAGAAGCTCCAATAGTGCTAACAGGTTCTGCTATAGGTAGTAATTTAGGTAGACTTTTTAATATGAATCGTCGAACTTTGATGCTACTTGTTGGTTGTGGTGCAACGGCAGCAGTGTCAGCTATATTTAAAGCTCCAATAGCAGGAATAGTCTTTACTCTTGAGATATTAATGGTAGATCTCACAATGGCCACTTTACTACCTATTTTAATATCTTCTGTTACTGCTACTTGTTTCTCTTATTTATTTACAGGTACGGAATCAATGTATAGTTTTCAGTTAGATTCTATTTGGACCTTAGACAAGGTTCCTCCAACAATACTTTTAGGCATAGCTTGTGGCTTTTTATCACTTTATTTTATGCGAGTTATGGCATGGTGTGAAGAATGTTATTCTCGGCTTTCTAATCATCCTTATTTAAAACTTATAGCAGGTGGTATAGTTTTATCTTTGTTGATTTTTCTTTTTCCATCCTTATATGGTGAGGGATATAATAGTTTACGTATTTTTATAGAAGGTAATAGTGAAGCAGATTGGAATCAAGTGCTACATGGTTCTATGTTTGCAGGCCAAACTAAATTTTTATTGTTATATGTAGCTTTAGTATTATTAACAAAAGTTTTTGCTACCAGTGCTACAAATGGAGCAGGAGGATGTGGTGGTACATTTGCCCCTTCTTTATTTATAGGTGGTTTTGCAGGTTTTTTCTTCTCTCGTTTATGGAATATGCAACAGATAGGCGAATATGCTCCAGAAAAGAATTTTACATTATATGGTATGGCTGCTGTTATGGCTGCTGTTATGCATGCACCTTTGACAGGTGTTTTTCTTATAGCAGAGTTAACAGGAGGATATAACTTATTTTTACCATTGATTATAGTTACAATAAGTTCCTATCTTACAATAAATATATTTGAAAAACATAGCATATATGCAGTTCGTTTAGCTCGACAAGGAAAATTGATAACACATCATAAAGATAAGTCAGTGCTTACTATGATAAGTCTGCAAAGTATAATAGATAGAGAGTACACTCCTGTTAATGTAAATATGAAAATGGGAAAACTTGTACATGCTATCAGCTCCAGTAAAAATAATTATATCCCCGTTTTGAACGATAATGGTAATCTTGTAGGTGAAATAGATATAACTAAGTTGAGACATGTTATTTTCCGTACAGAATTATACAATCGTTTTACTGTTGGTCAGTTGATGTCTCCACCTGCAGCCACTATAGTCGTTAACGACCCAATGGAATATGTAATGAAAGTATTTGCCACCACTGGAGCACAATCTTTACCAGTTGTAGATGTTGAGGGAGCTTTATATGGATATATTTCACGTACTAGGCTATTTAATATGTATAGACAATTAGTAGCAGATTATAGTGAAGAGTAAAATTTATATAGATTATTTTCATATCTATATAATTATCAATGCATTAAATTATTATTAAATTAAGAATATAACGATATATGGAAAATAAAATGAAACAGTATCTTCCACCAATTGATACAGAAAAGATGGAACTTCTGTTTGAAATAAAAAATAATTATCAGGCAGGAAGATTGACTATACAACAAGCTCAGCAACAGATCATAAAGAAAATAGGTAAGGTTAGTGCATATCATATCGCATACATTGAACAAACTATGACACAGGAAACAGATGATGAATGTATCAACGAGAATGCACATTCTTTGTTACAACTTTTAGCTGGACATCTTGACAATGTATTACCACAGTTACCAAGTAATCATCCTATTATGCACTATCTAAAAGAAAATGAAAAGATGAAAGAGTTACTACTTTCTGTAGAAGATTTAGTGCAGTATCCTATGATTAAAAATCAGTGGTTAGAATTATATGAGCAACTTAACAAATATTTGATACACTATAAACGCAAACAAAATCAACTTTATCCAATACTTGAGCGTAAAGGATTTACACGTCCTAGTACTACTATGTGGACGTTTGATGATCTTGTAAAAGATGAGATAAAAAAATCATGGGAATTACTTAATAATAATAAGGAAGAGGACTTTATATCAGAGCAAAGTAAAGTAGTTGATCTAACAAGAGATTTGATAGAAAAAGAAGAATTAATACTTTTCCCCACTTCATTAGCACTTATTAGTGAGGAGGAATTTATGCAAATGCAAGAAGGAGATCAAGAAATAGGATTTGCATATATTACAGTAGAGCCTACAACTTCTCAAGTTATTCATAATAATTCTACAAATACCGAATTTGCTTCAGAATTGCAGGCACTTTTAAACAAACATGGATACAATATAGGTAAAAACACTTTGTTAGATGTAACTAATGGAAAATTGACATTAGAACAAATCAACTTGATATATCAGCATCTCCCTTTTGATATATCATTTGTCGACGAAAATGAATTAGTGCAATTTTATTCAGATACTACCCATAGAATTTTCCCACGAAGTAAAAATGTTATAGGAAGAGAAGTAATGAATTGTCATCCTAGAAAGAGTGCTCATATAGTTAGAGAGGTTATAGATAAACTAAAAAGTGGAGAAGAGGAGCATGCTGAATTTTGGATTAGCAAACCTAATTCATTTATTTATATTATGTATATTGCTGTACGTGATAAAGATGGACGCTTTAGAGGTGTTATAGAGATTATGCAAGACTGCACTCATATACGATCTTTAGAAGGTTCACAGACACTATTAACATGGTCAAACAAGAAAAAAAAGCCAAATAATTTGCAGCATGAAGAAAGTAACAATCTTAAAACAATTAATGAAATAACTCCAAATACAAGATTAAAAGATTTATTAAATCAATATCCTACCCTTCGTCAAAACTTATCAAAAATTGCACCAGAGTTCAAAATGTTGAATTCACCATTAGGGAAAATAATGGCTATGCGTGCAACAATAAAAATGATGAGTCAACATTCAGGTATTAATGTAGATAAACTTATTGAAGAAATAAAAAAGAATATATAAACTGTATAGATTTTTTATTTTACTGTGTTAGTTGTTTTGTGTATAACTTCTATTGGCCAATTTTTATTATTTTAGCTATTCTAAAGAATTGTTTTACAGAAGATAAATAGTAATGAAGAAATGATAGATAAAAAAAACTTTCGCATCATATTTATGGGTACACCTGAGTTTGCAGTTAAAACTCTTAAATCTTTAATTGAAAATGATTATAATGTTGTAGCTGTTGTAACTCAACCAGATAAACCAGTTGGACGTCACCAAGATACACTTCAACCATCTGAAGTAAAAAAGTATGCATTAAGAGTTGGCTTACCTGTTCTCCAACCAGCAAAGATGAAAAATCCTGAATTTATTTCAAAACTAAAATCGTTTAATCCAGACCTATGTGTTGTTGTAGCTTTTCGTATGCTTCCAGAATTAGTGTGGTCTATACCACATTATGGAACTTTTAATGTTCATGCAGCCTTATTACCACAGTATCGTGGGGCAGCCCCAATAAATTGGGCTGTAATAAATGGAGAAACTGAAACTGGTGTAACAACTTTTTTTCTTGATAATAATATTGATACAGGAAATATAATAGGATCAAAAAAAATATTTATACCTGATGATGTTAATGTAGAATATGTTTATGACAAGTTAATGGTGTTAGGTGCATCTTTAGCTTTAGAAACAATAGATTTAATAATAGAAACTTTAAATATTGATAATTCTGTCCAAAGTTATTCACATCTAATTAGTGTAATAGCTAAGCCACAGCCAAAAGTTGAAAATATTAATTCAGCACCTAAAATATTTAAAGACACGTGTATTATCAAGTGGAATCAAACAGTTTACAATATATATAATTTTATTCGTGGTTTATCACCGTATCCGGGAGCATGGGCGAACTTAGTTCGTAGAGAAAATACAGCAAACACTAATAAAAAATTAATAGTTAAGATTTTTAAGGCACTTAAAACAGAAAAGCCATCAATAGATAAGTGTGGCACATTTGTAGTAGAATCAAAACATCTTTATGTAAATACACAAGATTATCAAATAGAATTGTTAGAAGTACAATTATCAGGAAAGAAAAGAATGCCAGTAATATCTTTTTTAAATGGTTTTAAAGATATAGAGGATTATAAGTTAGTGTAGTTTTTATCTTATTTATTAATAAGATTATATTTTCTTATTGAGCATAACATATAAAATAGCACCTAATATTATTAAGATAAGACCAAGTAATAAAAAAGAATTATTATGTGTAAAGAAAAACTTTTGAATAATGAATGAAGTTATTCCTAAACCAATAACAATAAGTCCTATATTCTTAATGCATCTTTTCATATAAGTGCAAAATTACTAAAATAATTTGTCAGAATAGGATAAAAATATTAATTTTGCGCAATATTATTCATGTAAAGATAATATTTTAAATAATTAAATTAATTTTTAGTAGTATGAATCAATACGAAACCGTTTTCATTTTAACTCCCGTTTTATCTGATGTTCAGATGAAGGAAGCGGTCGCTAAATTCAGAGATCTTCTTGTTGCTAATGGTGCAGAGATCTTGAACGAAGAGATTTGGGGGCTTAAGAAATTAGCTTATAGTATCCAGAAAAAATCTTCTGGTTTCTATGCTATGTTAGAGTTTAATGCAGATCCTACAGTTATTAACATTCTCGAAACAGGCTTTCGCCGTGATGAGAGAATTATTCGTTACATTACTGTTAAGCAAGATAAATATTCAGCAGCTTATGCTGAAAAACGTCGTGCTAAATGGGCAGCAAAGAAGGAGGCTTAATTATGGCAGAACAGAAAAATTCAGAAATTCGTTATCTATCAGCACCAACAATAGATACAAAGAAAAAGAAATATTGTCGTTTTAAAAAGAGCGGTATTAAATATATCGACTATAAAGATGGAGAGTTTTTAAAGAAATTCTTGAACGAGCAAGGAAAAATACTTCCTCGTCGTATAACAGGAACTTCTTTGAAGTATCAGCGCAGAGTAGCACAAGCTGTTAAGCGGGCTAGACAAATAGCATTACTTCCATACGTAACCGATTTAATGAAATAAAAAAAGGAGGCTAAAGATATGGAAATTATACTAAAAGAAGATATTATAGGACTTGGTTATAAAAACGATATCGTAAATGTCAAAGCAGGTTATGGTCGTAATTACCTTATACCTACAGGTAAAGGAGTAATTGCATCTAATTCTGCAAAAAAACAGTTAGCAGAAAATCTTCGTCAGCAGGCAGCTAAAATTGCAGCTAAAAAAGCTGATGCAGAGAAGCGCGCAGCTAAATTGGATGGAATAGAGTTAGTAATTACAGCAAAAGTTTCTGCAACAGGAGTAACTTATGGTTCAGTAAATGCAGCAATTGTTGCAGATGAGTTAGCTAAACGTGGTATAGAGATTGAACGTAAGATTATCACTATGCGTGATATAAAGAAAGTAGGTACTTTTGAAGCTACTGTTCATTTCTTTAAAGATGTTGAAGTTAAATTACCAATTATTGTTGTAGCAGAAAATCAACCCGAAGTTAAGAAAGAAGACTCTAAGAAGGAAAAAGAAGTTGAGGACGTTAAATCAGGAGATCCTAAAAACGATAATGACGAGATCGCTACAACAGAAACTTCTAAGGAATAAAGTAAAAAAAATAAAGTTTTAATTGTTTTTTAATGATTCATGGAGTCCCAAAACGTATTTTGTTGCGTTTTGGGACTTTTTATATGGTTAGAATCGTTCTTTTTATGAAAGTACAACATCTAAAGTCATCATAAGTCCAAATCCAATAGCAAACCCGATAGTTGAAAGGTTACTATGTTCTCCTTCAGACGCTTCGGGGATAAGCTCTTCAATAACAACATAGAACATTGCACCAGCTGCAAAACTGAGTAAAAACGGTAGTGTAGGGATAATAAGACTGGCTAATAATATTACTGCAATTCCTCCAATTGGTTCAACTATTCCACTAAGTGAACCTATTATGAAAGATTTTAATTTGGAGTTACCAGCTTCACACATTGGCATAGAAATAATTGCTCCCTCTGGAATATTTTGTATTGCAATACCTAATGACATAGCTAATGCTGCAGCAGCTGTTATAGTGCTGTTAGCTTGTAATGCACCTGCAAGTACAACACCTACTGCCATACCTTCAGGTAGGTTGTGTATAGTAACTGCAAAGGTTAGCATAGCTGTACGACTTAATTTTGTTTTTGGCCCTTCTGGCTTACTGTTGTTACCTATGTGTAAATGAGGCGTTAAAATATCAATAAATAATAAAAAAGCAATACCTATTATAAAGCCTGTTAATGCAGGAATTATACGCAATCTCCCTTCATCTGCCCACATATCCATTGAAGGTATTATTAATGACCATATTGACGCTGCAACCATAACACCAGATGCAAAACCCAATAAAAGTTTTTGTAAGCGTTGAGGCATTTCTTTTTTCATAAAGAAAACAAAAGCTGCTCCTAACACAGTTCCAGCTAATGGAAGCATCAAGCCTATAAAAGTAGTTGAATTCATATTTTAGTATACTCTTGTTATAGTGAGTTTATTTTTATTATTATCTTAAATTGATGCTATAATTTCTCATAATTATTTAGTATATTTATCATAGCTTCCCTTCCTTTTTTTATTAGCTCCGATGCTTTATCAAAATCAAAAAGAGAATAGCTATCCATAGGTAGTTCTATAAGTAAATCAGGTGGTGTTAATTGTAGTGCGAGTTGGGTATTTACCTGTGTAGATAAGTTAGCTACTCTTATTGCCATATTTATATAATTAGCAGATAAATTTATACCATGAAATGGTAACTTTTGTAAAATATTATTAAGTCTTCCTTTGCTATTTTCTTTTTTTTCGGTATAGGCATTATAAGGTAAGTTGTCTTTTCCATTTACATTACTTGCTATTAATAAATCTCTATGAGTTCGTTTTACTCTATTTAAAGGTAATGTGTTATGTATACTTCCATCCACATAGAGAGAATTTCCAATTTTAAGAGGTTTAAATAGTCCAGGTATCGATATAGATGCTCTTACAGCTAAAGATAAACTACCTGATGTAAATACATGTTCTTCACCTGTAATTATGTTACTTGCACAACATGAAAACGGAATAGGTAAATCTTCTATAACAGTTTTACCGAAAGTATTTTCAAATAAATCCATTATTTTATCACCATTTGATATATGGTCAAGCCCCATAGAAAAGTTCATAAGCTTTAAAAACTTTTTACGAGTTATCTGTAGGCTAATATATTTTAGTTCATCTAATTTGCCATTTGCAAACGCACCTCCAACTAAAGCCCCCATTGAGGTTCCTGCTACAGATGTTATATTATACCCTTTTTCTCTTAATGCTTCAATAGCACCTATGTGAAAGTACCCTCTAGCACCACCCCCAGATAAGACTAAAGCTACATCTTTTGTTTTATTTATATTTTTAAGTGTGAATAAATTTTTAATGTATTTAGATACCTTTCCCATAATATTGTATTTATTATAATGGTTAATTTTTAGTAAGAATTTTGCCAGTTTCTATAAGTAGTTTTTTTGCCCAATTTACAGTAATTGTCGCAGAAATAATAGCTATAAAAGTATCTATCCATAAGATGTTCCACAGCATATCGGAAATAAGACCTATTATGGCTCCAAATTTTGTTATTACATCAGTTAGAAGGTGTAGATAAACAACACGACTATTATAATCTACTTTCCCATTCTTGTTGTGCATAATAATAGCACAAATCAAATTAGTAATTAAGCTTATTATAGCAATTACTATCGCATAGTTATAGTTTGTAATATGTTCAGAAGAATTACCTATATGTTCAAATGATTCTGTAATTATCATAAAGGCTGAACCAATTATCATAAAGGCTGAACCACATAAAAATAATCCTCCTGTAAAACCAAATAAACTTAATATTTTATCAGAATTGTATGTGGTTATTCCCTTATAACTAAGTTTTCTAATCAAAATATAGGCAGCCCAATTTATTCCTAATATAATAATGTGCGAACTCATATGAATACTATCGGATATAATAGCCAGCGATTTAGAATTAAGTCCAATTATGAGTTCTATAACAATTACTAATATGGTTACGAGAATAACAAAGCGTACTTTCTTTTCTTGTATAGTTTTTACTTTATCTAATGTTTTCAATTTTTATTATATAATATATTCTTTTCCTTTTAAATTAATCCAAAGTTTTTTAATCCATTTTTAATACCATAATTATCTACGGAAGTAGTAACATAGTTTGCAATACTTTTTACGCTATCTTCTGCATTTCCCATTGCTATGCCTATCCCTGCAGCTTCGATAATACCTTTGTCATTACCACCATCACCAAATACCATGCATTCACTCACATCAATGTTTAAGGCCTTTGCCATTTTATGTAACGCTTCTCCCTTATTAGCACCATTAATGGTTATATCTGTAAACTCTGGATGCCATCGTGCAGATACCGAATTATACATCTTAGGCAATATATCTTTTTCTTTTTCTTTTGTAAAAAAAGGGGTTAATTGTAGGATAGGATCTTTTAATATAGGTTCAATAGGTTTGTGGACATTAACATTTGTTACTCCAAGTCCCTTGACAAATAATTCATCAAATATAGGTTTATGGTTATAAACTGCAACATCATTTTTTCCACATACCAATACAGCATAGTCTCTTTTTGTAGAGTCTTCAAGCATTACGTTAACATCTTGCTTAGGGATTGGACTAATAGAAATGTCTTTATTACCTATAAAACAATACGCACCATTAAAAGTTATATACCCATCTATAATATCTTTTATTTCATTAAGATTATTTATTATAGCAACAGGACGCCCTGTTGCTATAAATACTTTTATACCATTTTTATGAATAGTATTGATAGCCTCTATCGCTGATAAAGGAATTTTATGAGTATTAAACGATACTAATGTTCCGTCTATATCGAAAAAAACAGCTTTGATAGACATCATATATTTTATTTTATGCAAAGGTAATAAAAATTTATTTATTTTATTTTATCACGAAATCTTGATAAATTTATGTATTAAATTAAAAGGTATATATAATGAAATTGTAGCTTAACAAACTTTAAATCGAGCCGTTTTGTACGTAAAATATATTTTATCTAACTTTGCAAAATATTAATATAATGAGTAGAATAGATTAAATCTGTAATATTATTTTACACGTTAGAAAGAATAAAATAAAATTTCTTATGAGTAAACAAACAGAAAAAATAAAGGAACTTGTAGCAAAAAGAGAACAGGCACGTTTAGGAGGTGGCGAAAAAGCTATTGAAAAGCAGCATTCTCGTGGAAAATATACAGCACGTGAACGTATAGATATGTTAGTTGATAAAGGTAGTTTTGAAGAGTATGATATGTTTAAACTACATCGTTGTCATAATTTCGGAATGGAAAAAAAACAATATCTCGGAGATGGTATAGTAGCAGGTTCTGCAACTATAGAAGGTCGCTTAGTGTACGTATATGCTCAAGATTTTACTGTAAATGGTGGTTCCCTATCTGAAACAATGGCTCAAAAGATTTGTAAAATAATGGATATGGCTATGACAAACGGAGCACCTGTAATTTGTATGAATGATTCAGGAGGTGCACGTATACAAGAAGGTATAAGTTCCTTAGCAGGTTATGCTGAAATATTTGAACGTAACATTTTAGCATCAGGAGTAATACCCCAAATATCCAGTATATTAGGGCCTTGCGCAGGAGGGGCTGTTTATTCTCCAGCATTAACAGACTTTATAATAATGAAAGAGTCTACCAGTTATATGTTCTTAACAGGTCCAAAAGTTGTAAAAACAGTAACTGGCGAAGATATCGATGCTGAGGGTTTAGGTGGCGCAAGTGTTCATTCTACCAAGAGCGGAGTAACAGGTTTTACTGCTAAAACAGAAGAAGAGGCTATGGATATAATAAAAACTTTATTATCTTACATACCTTCAAATAATCGCGAAGAAGCACCAAGAATAGAATGTACAGATCCAATAGATCGTAAAGCAGACATCCTTAATGAGATAATACCAGACGACCCTAATCAAGCATACGATATGTATAAGGTGATAAAGGCTGTTACAGATAATGGTGACTTTTTTGAGGTTCAACCAAAATTTGCTAAGAATATAATAACGTGTTTTGCACGTTTTAATGGTCAGAGTGTAGGTATAGTTGCTAACCAGCCATCAGCATACGCAGGTGTTCTTGATGCTAATGCAAGTCGTAAAGGAGCGCGTTTTGTTCGTTTTTGTGATGCGTTTAATATACCAATAGTTTCTTTAGTAGATGTACCTGGTTTCTTACCTGGAACAGGACAAGAGTACAATGCAGTAATTCTTCATGGAGCACAGCTTCTTTATGCTTATGGAGAGGCTACAGTTCCAAAGATAACAGTAACTTTGCGTAAAAGTTATGGCGGTTCTCATATTGTTATGGGATGTAAACAATTACGAGCTGATTTGAATTATGCTTGGCCTAGTTCCGAAATTGCTGTTATGGGTGCTTCTGGTGCTGTTGCTGTTTTATGTGGTAGAGAAGCTAAAAAAATAAAAGAACAAGGAGGTAATGTAAGTGAATTTCTTGCAGAGAAAGAAGAAGAATACACAGAGAAATTTGCTAATCCATATCAAGCAGCACAATATGGTTATATAGATGATGTTATCGAACCACGTAACACACGTTTTCGTATATGTAGAGGATTAGCTCAATTGGCTAATAAAAAGCAAGATTTGCCAGCTAAAAAGCATGGGTGTATACCAATGTAAAATAAAATTATAAATAACTGCATAATTGAAATTAATGATGAGCGATAATAAATATGCTGCAATTGCTATGGCTTTATATGAATATGCTGGTAATAACGTTCATGACATAGAGTCAGGAATAATAACAATAAAGCCGAAACAAACAATGTGGAGTGCTAAATTTGAAATTATGACCAAGAAACCATAATATAAGCAGATGAAAGAATTCAAATATAAAATAGACGGAAAAGACTATAAAGTTATAATAGAAAATATAACTGAAGACAATATAGCTGAATTAACAGTAAATGGAGAGGAGTTTAAAGTACAGATGGAAAAGCAGGCAGAACCTGAAAAGAAAAAAGTTGTTTTGGGACAGCCTACTTCCTCTGATGATGATAAGGAAACTTCTGATGCACAAGTTATAAATACGTCTAAGGCAATTAAAGCACCATTGCCTGGTACTATTACTTCTATAGAAGTAAAAGAAGGACAGGATGTAAAGGCTGGTGATACTTTAGTTGTGTTGGAAGCAATGAAAATGCAAAATAATATCGAAGCAGAAGCTGATGGAAAAGTTACAGCTATAGCTGTAAAAGTAGGTCAGGCTGTACTTGAAGACGAACCGTTAGTGGTAGTAGAGTAAATATAATTATTAAAAATATGCTTACATTAAAGTTCATAAACGAAAACACAGAACACGTTATAAAGGGGCTTGAAAAGAAACATTTTTCTAATGCTCAAGAAATAATATTTAAGATAATTGAACTTGATAAAGTACGTCGTAAGTGTCAGCAGAAAATAGATAGCAATAAGCAGCAACAAAAGAATCTATCACGTCAGATAGGTGCTTTTATGAAAGAAGGTAAAATAAGTAAGGCTAATGAGATTAAAGAAAAAGTTGCAGACTTAAAATCTAATGATAAATTGCTAACAGAGCAAATGGATAAGTCACAAACTGATTTAACCAATTTACTTCTTACAGTTCCTAATGTGCCTAACGAAATAGTGCCAGAGGGGAAAGATGCTAATGATAATGTTGTTGTTAAGGATGGAGGTGTAAAGCCAAATTTAACTGGTGATATTTTGTGCCATTGGGACTTATGTTCTAAATATAATTTAGTTGATTTTGAAACAGGAGTAAAAATAACAGGCGCAGGATTCCCTATTTATATAGGTAAAATGGCAAGACTCCAACGCGCTTTGGAAGGTTTTTTCTTGGATGAGGCTAGGAAAAATGGCTATTTAGAGATTCAGCCACCTTTGTTAGTAAATGAGTCATCAGGTTTAGGTACTGGACAGTTGCCTGACAAAGAGGAACAAATGTATCATGCACAATTAGATGATCTTTACCTTATACCTACGGCTGAAGTTCCTGTAACAAATATATTTCGTAATGAACTTTTAGAAGAAAACGAGCTTCCGATAAAACGTTGTGCTTACTCTTCGTGTTTTCGTCGTGAAGCAGGAAGTTATGGTAAAGATGTGCGTGGCTTAAATAGGTTGCACCAATTTGACAAAGTTGAAATTGTACGGATAGATACTCCAGAACATTCATATATCTCTTTACAAGAGATGTTAGACTATGTTGAAGGCTTGTTAAAGAAATTAGAACTTCCTTATCATATATTGCGTCTTTGTGGTGGAGATATGAGTTTTACTTCTGCAATCTGTTATGATTTTGAGGTGTGGAGTGCCGCTCAAAAGCGTTGGTTGGAAGTAAGTTCCGTATCAAATTTTGAAACATATCAAGCTAATCGTTTGCATTGTCGGTATCGTCGGAATGAAGATAAAAAGATAGTATTATGTCATACACTTAATGGTTCTGCATTAGCATTGCCAAGAATAGTAGCTGCAATACTTGAGAATAACCAAACTGCAGAAGGAATACGTGTACCTAAAGTATTAATACCTTATTGTGGATTTGAATTATTAGATGATAAAAACTTTTAAAATATTTAAAATATACAAGTTTCAATTTTATGTAGTATATGAGCATAAAAATGATACTTAGTCATAATGGCAAATTTATAGATTTGCCATTATGATAATTTTTTGCTTATTTGCTACTATATTTTATACCTTTTTATAATCCAAATTATACAAAAACATATTAATAATTTAACCTTATGAACCGAATACTTTCCAAAAAACAACTATTTGAAAATATATATACTGTAGATGTTGAAGCTCCATTAATATCACGTAGTTATAAGGTCGGTAACTTTATAATTATTCGTGTTGATGAGCATAGTGAACGTTTACCATATAATATAATAGATGTTGATAATGAACAGGGAGTGCTTAGAATAGTAGTTGATGTTTATTCTAAATCTTCTAAGCGTTTAGTTGATCTGCCAAATGGTTCTGAGATAGCAGATATTATAGGTCCATTAGGTAAGGAAGCTGTAATAAAAAATTTTGGTAATGTATTATGTGTTGTAGAAGGTATAGGTATTGGCGCAATAATCCCTATAGTAAAATCTTTAAAAGCAGTAGGGTGTAAAGTTAATATAGTTACTGTTTATAATTCAGGTGAAGAAACATATTGTATTGATATCCTTAAGAAAATATCTGATAAAATATTTGAAATAAATTACCAAGGAGACAAAAATAAGGAAATTATATCTAAATTAATTGTAGAAGAAAACATTAATAAGGTTTATTCTATTGCGTCACCAATGTTGATGGCATCTATATCAGAGATAACAAAAAAAGCAGATTTATCTTATAGTGTCTATTTAAATACTATGATATTAGATGGAATAGGGATGTGTGGTACTTGTAGACTAAAAGTTGGCGATAAAACAATATTTGTATGTATTGATGGACCAGAATTAGATGGAAACTTAATTTGTTGGAATGAAGTTTTACGTAGAACTAATTGTACTCAGGTTATTAAACGAAAAGAAGAAAAACCCAAAGAAGATCTTTATGCTAAGTCTATAGCTAATGCTGTTGTAAATAATATAGATGATATTGTAGAAAATTTAACAGATCGAAATGCTGAATGGCGTAAAGAGTTACGTAAATCGATGAAACCTAAAGAACGGATGTCTATACAAAGAGTTGAAATTCCATTGCTTGATCCTAAATATAGAGCAACAACACGTATGGAAGAAGTAAGTATAGGACTCTCTTTAGAGATGGCCATAAATGAAGCTCATCGTTGTTTAGACTGTGCTAAACCTACTTGTGTACAAGGGTGTCCAGTAAATAATAATATACCAAGTTTTATAAAAAATATAGAAAGAGGGAATATTTTAGGAGCTGCTAAAGTTTTAAAATCAATATCTTCATTACCAGCAATATGTGGTAGAGTATGCCCTCATGAAAAACAATGCGAAGGAAGTTGTATTCATTTAAAAAGTAAAGGAAAAGCTGTTGCTATTGGTAGCTTAGAGCGTTTTGCTGCAGATTATGAGAGAGAAAGTGGTAATATAGCTCCTATAAGTGTTCAAGATACAAATGGAATAAAAATAGCTGTAGTAGGTTCAGGACCAGCAGGACTAAGTTTTGCAGGAGATATGATAAAGAAAGGTTTTGAAGTTTATGTTTTTGAGGCTTTGCATGAATTAGGCGGTGTTTTAAAGTATGGAATACCAGAATTCCGCTTACCTAATAAAATTGTTGATGTTGAAATAGAAAATTTAAAACGTGCAGGAGTTTATTTTCTTACTGATACAATAATAGGAAAGACTATAACGGTTGATGAACTGAAGCAAAATGGCTTTAAAGGTATATTTATAGGAGTTGGTGCAGGAATACCTAATTTTATGAACATTCCAGGAGAAAATGCAATAAATATATTATCAAGTAATGAGTATTTGACACGTCTAAATCTTATGGATGCTGCAAATTCAGAAGAAGATACTTCCATATTTTTAGGAAAGAAAGTAATAGTTGTAGGTGGAGGAAATACTGCAATGGACTCTTGTCGTACTGCAAAGCGTATGGGAGCAGATGTTACTGTTGTATATCGTCGTTCTGAGAATGAAATGCCCGCTGGACAAGAAGAAATACAACAGGCAAAAGATGAAGGCATAAACTTTTTAACACTACATAATCCACGCGAATATTTAACAGATAAAGAAGGGAGAGTTAGATCTGTAATACTTGATGTTATGGAATTAGGAGAACCAGATGAAAGTGGTCGTCGTTCTCCAAAGAAAACAGGTAAAGTTATAGAATTAGAGTGTGATCAAGTTATAGTAGCAGTTGGTGTAATTCCAAATTATTTAGTACCAAAATCAATTAAAGGCCTTGAACTTGGTTGGAAAAGCACCATAGTTGTAGATGAGAATATGTGTAGTTCAGACCCTCTGATTTATGCTGGTGGAGATATAGTTCATGGTCCTGCTACAGTAGTTTTAGCTATGGGAGACGGAAGAAAGGCGGCAAAAAGTATGGCAGAAGAGTTGCTGAACTAAGTCTTTGGTGGAATTAATAGTTTACTCTATTTTCTAACATAACAACATTTTCTACGTGTGGTGTATGTGGAAACATATCTACAGGTTGGACAGCCATTACACGATAATTAGAGTCTAATAATGATAAATCTCTAGCTTGTGTAGCAGGGTTACAACTAACATAAACTATTCGTTTTGGTTGAGCTTTTATGATAACATTTATTACATCTGAATGCATACCAGCACGTGGAGGATCAGTTATTATAACATCAGGTGTACCATGTTGTTTTATAAATTCTTCTGTTAGAATATCTTTCATATCACCTGCGTAAAATGTAGTATTATTAATATTATTTATTCTTGAGTTAACTTTTGCATCTTCAATAGCTTCAGGAACATATTCAACACCAATTACTTTACGAGCTTTTTTAGCTATAAAGTTCGCAATAGTTCCAGTGCCTGTATATAGGTCATAAACAAGCTCGTGACCTGTTAGATTAGCAAAGTTTCGAGCTACACTGTATAAGTGATAAGCTTGTTCTGTATTTGTTTGGTAAAAGCTTTTGGGACCAACCTTAAAGCGTAAGTTCTCCATTTTTTCAAGAATATAATTACTTCCTTTGAATATATTTAGTTCAAGATCATTAAAAGTGTCATTACCCTTTTGATTATTTACATATAATAAGGAAGTTATTTTTGGAAAATTATTAGCAATGCTATCCATTAATTTTAATGCCTTATCTTTATCACTGTTCTCATCATAGTGAAACTGTACTAAAAGCATCCATTCCCCAGAGTTGGAATTACGAATCATCAGGCTGCGTAATAGACCTTTTTGTTCTCTTGTATTATAAAATGATATGTTATTATTTAAAGCATAATCATAGATAAAATTGCGGATATTATTACAGTAATTATCCATTAAATGACAATGTTTTATGGGATAAATTTTATCAAATGCACCTGTTATATGAAAACCAATAGCCCCTTCTGTTAATCCTTTATTTTCAGGTATTTTTTCAAGTTCTTCTTTAGTGTACCATCGTTTGTTAGCACACCCAAATTCTAATTTATTTCTATATTCGAATATTTGTTGGGAACCCATTATTGGGCTAATCTCAGGTAGTTTTATTTTACCTATTCTTATTAGTTGTTCAGTAACTTGTTGTTGTTTTGCCTTTAGTTGTTCTGAATATGGTAAATTTTGCCATTTGCAGCCTCCACATATACCAAAATGTTCGCATTTTGGTTTAGTTCTTATCGGGCTGAATGTTAAGAAGCGTATAACTGTAGCTTCGCAATAATTTTTGCGTTTTTTGCATATTTGTAAGTCTACAATATCTCCTGGTACTACAAAGGATACAAAGATAACAAAATCATCTACGTGTGCTATACATTTACCTTCAGCTGCAACAGATTCTATTCTGATATTTTTTAAAATTGGCAATTTCTTTTTCTTTCTACTCATTCTTGTTATATTTGTTGCAAAGTTACTTAAAAATATATCTTTTTTTATCTTACTATATATAAAACACTAAGGTAGAAATAAAAATCATAGTGTTTATCACAAACTGGAGTAGTATTTAACAATATAAAAGCAAATAAGTGTTAAATATGTAATTTTATTTTTACTATTCTTGCTAATATTAAAAATACTGTATACCTTTGCACCGCATTTAAAGATTTATTTTCTTTAATATAATAAAGGTGCCATAGCTCAGTTGGTAGAGCAAAGGACTGAAAATCCTTGTGTCCCCGGTTCGATTCCTGGTGGTACCACTAAAAGCTAAACTGAAAATAAATCTATGAGAAAAATAATAATTATATTATTATCCTTGTATGTTAGTTTACTATCTTTTAGTCAGACTGAACCTACAATTACATTTTATACAGCTTTAAAACCTGGAAAATGGTTTATTATAAATATTATTTCTAAAAAAGAAAATATTAAAATTGATTTAGGTGATGGTGTTATAAAATCTATAACATCTGGAATGTATAAAGGAAAAGTAGTAGGAGAAAAAATTAGATTATATGGTGATATATTACAACTTGCTGCAGCTAATAATTCTATAGTATCAGTAGATATAAAAACACATGATTTGGTTCTTTTAAATCTTAATTCTAATGATTTAACAACATTTAGTTTACCACAAAGTGATAAACTAATTAGTCTTTCATTGGAACAAAACAAATTAACAAATATAGCGTTACCCAAAAAATTACCACTGTTAACTACTTTAAATCTAAAGAGAAACAAGCTTTCTATCTTTAATAATGTAGAAATTCCTGAATTAAAGATGTTTATAGCAAGTAATAATTTATTTGATAATTTAGATTTATCTATGTATACCAAATTGAAAAGTATACGAGTTTCTAATTGTAAGCTAAAAACAATAAATATACCTACTGGAGTTATGGAACTGTATGCTGATAAAAATCAATTACATTTAAATGAAAATTATTTTTTACCATGTAAAAATATAAAGTCGATAAGGCTTAACTATAATTGTATAGATAGATTGTGTATAAAGGACTGTGTTAAATTGAATGATTTTGAAGTCAGAGACAATAGCATAACATGGATTAAATTTTCTAATCTTCCAATGCTTAAATATGTTGATTTACGATTAGGAAATTTATCAGCAGAAATATTAGATTCTTTGTATGCTGCATTGCCCGTAGCAATTAGTGGAAATATTAAAGTAAAAGGAAATATAGAATCTGAAAATGCTCATGGTGATATTGTAACTTCTAAAGGTTGGAAAATAGATGTGATAGGAAAACTATCCAATATATTGAAAACTATTATTTTAGACCAAAGTATAACATTTGATGCTAATGCAAAAGAATTATGTATACCAAACTATTTAGATGTTATAAAATTGAATATATATAATGCTAAAGGCGAAAAACTTTTTTCAGATAGTCCTACTAAAGTTTTTAAATTATCAAATTTAAAAACCGGAATTTATTTTATAGAAATTATCAAATCCAATGGATCAAGAACTGTAGAAAAAGTTCATATTACTGAAGTACAATGAATTATTCACAGCTAATAGAAAAGTCTATGATATATCTGACAATTATTTTTTTATATTGCTGTCCGGTAAAACTTTTTCAAACAAAATAAATTAGGGCTGACACATCTCACGAGGTGTCAGCCCTTTTGGTTATCTTTGTTTTTACTAAAATAAAACATA
>CAMPYS010000021.1 GCA_946998295.1 uncultured Prevotella sp. | reverse complement strand
GACAAGGTAAAGGGAGAGTAAAAAAGAGGATGTATCAATTTTGACACACCCTCTTGATTTTTTTTATAATACCAAAAAAAATATTTTACTAATAATTGGTTTGATATTTTAATTTTACTCCAAATCTTAAACCAAGATAGGATGAATAATAGTCCAAAATATATAGGACAGAATAACATTTATCCATATAATTTCTTTTCATTTATTACTAATATTCTTATATTAAATAAAGTATTATTACAATATTTATAAAAAATATAAATAAAATTTTGGATAAATAAAAAAGAATATATATCTTTGCCGCGTTCTATCTCAATAGAACACTATAAAATTACATATATAAGTTAAACTAAACTATTAATAAAACAGTTATATGATTGAAATTAAAAATTTATCTTTCAACTATCCTGGTAGTAAACATAATATATTTAATAACTTTAACCTATCGTTAAAGAAAAATTGTATTTATGGGTTACTTGGTAAAAATGGAACAGGAAAAAGTACATTACTATATCTAATAGCAGGTTTACTAATACCTAAAAAAGGAACTATTATTGTAAATACATTTGAAAGCAGAAAAAGACAACCACAACTATTGCGTGAATTATATGTAGTGCCAGAAGAATATAATCTTCCAAATCTCACACTGAAGCAATATATAAAAATCCATAAAGACTTTTATCCAAACTTCAGTGTTGAGATTTTATACAAATGTATAGAAGGTTTTGAAATGGATTTTATAAATAATTTTAAAGAACTATCTATGGGGCAAAAAAAGAAAATTTACATGAGCTTTGCCATTGCATCATGCTGTAAATTACTTCTAATGGACGAACCTACTAACGGATTAGATATACCATCTAAATCTTTATTCAGAAAAGTAATTGCCGCAAATTTGTCTAATGACTCAACTTTAATCATCTCAACTCATCAAGTTCACGACATAGAACAACTATTAGACCATATTTTAATTTTAAATAATTCAAAACTATTATTAAATGCTAATACAGAAGAAATAACACAACAATATGAATTTACTTATCGTCATACAATTGATATGGATGATACAGTAATTTATTCTGAACCAACTTTACAAGGTAATGCTGTAATAGCTAAACGCAGTCCAAATGCTGATGAAACCAATATAAACCTTGAACTACTATTTAATGCAATAGTATCAAATAACTTAGAGATTTAAGCTATAACATTTTTTTAATTAAAATTAAAGAATAAAATGAATACAAAATATAAAATTAGTTTATACCTCCTCATAATAGTATCTATAATAACTAATACTTCTTGCTCTATTAAAAAGAAAGAAAATTTAGGAGAGGTAAAAAAAATAGAATTAAATAACATTAAAAAATTTAAGGATATATATGTAGATTGTGGAGCTATTATTAATATCATTCATGGAAATAAATATAGTATTAGTGTAGAGGGATATCAAAAAGATATAAATTCACTTAAAGCAAAAGTTAAAAACGATATTTTAAACCTTACTATTAATGAATCTAATCAATTAAGCCAAATACACGAAATGTCTTTTAATTGGTTAGACTCTAATAAATTAAAAATTTATATAACAATACCCAATTTACATAACATAACAATAAATGGAAATGCAGATGTCAAAATTAAAAAGTTTATAAATGAAAGCAATGTTAATTTAAATATTGATGGAAATTCTTGTATAAATATTGATTATTTAACAACAAAAGAAATAGGAATAAAAATAAATGGTAATTCTAATTTAGATATAAACAACTTAACAGCTAATAAATCATTTTTTTATATTCTTGGCAATTCGTTCATCAAAACTAATTTTGTCAATTCAGGAGAAGTAAATATTGATATAACTGGCAATTCTGAAATAATATTAAGTGGAACTACACAACAAAAGCCAAGCTTTGATGCCAATGGTAATGTAAATATTAATGATAAAACACAAAGAATAAAATCTAATAAGTTAAATTAAAAAAGAACAATAATGAAAAACTTTAATATAAAACGCTTTACAAAAGTATTAATACGTTTATTTTTAAATAAGAAAAGGAGTTCTAGAAGTTTATTATTAGGACTAATAATATTCTTTTCACTATCAGCTATATTCTTCTGTGATCCTTTTTCTTTAGAGCCTATAGATAAAGTATTTTTAGAAAGTAAACTTTCACAAAGTTTGTCCTTATCAGTATTTGGAGCTGTAACTATTATTTACATATATGGTGCATATATAATTAGCGACTTACATACAAAACAAAATTTATTAAATGAATTATCTTTACCGGCTACAAATTTAGAAAAATTTATAGCACGTTATTTATATTCTACTGTATCAATAATAATGATAATAATTATAGCTTTATTTATTAGTGATATATTTCAGATGTTTTTTAATATGGTTATCCACAAAGGTAGTTATGCTTCAATTACAAAATTAATATTTAAAGGTTTAACAAGAATTGACAGCAATTTATTAGAGACAACATTCTTTCAAAAGACTCTATTTTCAGGATTAATGCTACATTCATTATATATATTAGGTGGAATGTTATTTAAAAAAGTAGCCTGGCTACAAACAAGTATAACAATAGGTATATTATCAATAATTTTTTGCATCATATTTATAGGTTTCTCTTACTTAATTTATAGATATACTGATTATGTCGTAATAGTTTTGTATGATAAACAAACTTTATTAAAAATAATAAATATATTATTTACGTGCCTATTCTACTATCTTGCATATAAAATATATTGTAGATTACAGGTAATTAACAATAAGTGGCTCAATATTTAAAATATTTACTTATGAATTTTAACAATACTAAACCTATATACGAACAAATGGGCGATCGGTTATGCGATGAAATTATATCTGGAAAATATAAAATAGATGATAGAGTTCCATCTGTAAGAGATTATGCCATATTACTCGGAGTAAATACTAATACAGCATTCAAATCGTATGAAATGTTATCAAGAGAAGGTATTATATACAATAAAAGGGGAATAGGATATTATGTTGCTAATGAAGCTATAGAAAAAATATCATCTAAACGAAAGAATGAAATAATAAAAGTTTTACTACCAGAATTATTTAGAAAGATGAAATTATTAAAAATAGATATATCTGAAGTTGTTAAATATTGGAAAGTATTTGATAGAACTAACAAAGATAGTCTAACAGATAATAAAGAGTAAAATATAAGTTTAAAAACTTGAATATCAAAGAGTAATACTATATAAAAAGTATTACTCTTTTTTGTTTAATTACCTAAAATAATTATATTATATAATATATATATATATTATTTTTAAATAGTTTAATAGGAAATATTTTGTAAAGTTAATATGATTTCATACTTTTACAGCCAAAATAAACCTAAAAACTCAAATATATTTTTATTTAATTTTTATGATACAAGAAAACAAAATTGTTGAATGTGTTCCTAATATTAGTGAAGGGCGCAACAAAGAGATTATTAAGCAAGTTACCGACGAAATAGAAGCCGTAAAAGGTATAAAACTATTAGATGTTGATCCTGGTGAAGCTACAAATCGCACAGTAATAACATTTGTTGGAACTCCAAATAATGTTATTGAAGCTGCATTCCGTTGCGTAAAGAAAGCTGCACAGCTTATTGATATGAGAAATCATCATGGAGCACATCCACGTATGGGAGCTACTGATGTTTGTCCACTAATACCTGTTTCTGGCATTAGTCTTGAAGAATGTGCAGAACTTGCACGTAAACTGGCAGAACGCATAGCTAACGAACTAAACATACCATGCTATTGCTATGAAGCAGCAGCTATTAAACCTGAGCGTAAAAATCTTGCAATCTGTCGTAAAGGAGAATATGAAGGACTACAAGAACGAATAACAATTGAAAAAGAAGCACCTGACTTTGGTGCACGTGAATGGGACGAAGCTGTAGCACGTACTGGATGTACAGCTGTAGGAGCAAGAGACTTCCTAATAGCAACTAACTTTAATCTAAACACCACCTCTACAAGAAGAGCAAATGCAATAGCTTTTGATGTACGCGAAAAAGGACGCCCAAAACGTGAAGGTGGTTCACCTATAGGCAAACCTATGAAAGACCAAAACGGTAATATTATTATGATACCTGGTTCATTAAAAGGAACAAAAGCTATAGGATGGTACATAGATGAATATGGAATAGCTCAAGTTTCAATGAATATTACTGATATTAATGTAACACCACTACACATAGCATTTGACGAAGTAAGTAGATGTGCTCAAAATAGAGGTATACGTGTAACAGGTACAGAAATTGTTGGTTTAATACCTAAGCGTACATTAATAGATGCTGGTAAATACTTTCTACGTAAACAAAAACGTTCAATAGGTATTCCAGAAATAGATATTATTAAAATAGCTATTAAGTCTATGGGATTAGACGACCTTAAGGAATTCAATCCACGTGAAAAAGTTATAGAATTTTTATTAGAAGATGAGTTTAAAAAAGACCAACTAATTGATTTAACAGTTAAAGGATTTGCAGAAGAAACATCTCGTGAATCACCTGCACCAGGTGGAGGAACAATAGCTGCCTATATGGGTGCTTTAGGTGGTGCACTTGGTACAATGGTTGCTAATCTTTCAAGCCATAAAGCTGGTTGGGACGACAAATGGGAAGAATTTAGTACATGGGCTGACAAAGGACAAGCTATACAAAGAGAATTAATAGCATTAGTAGATGAAGATACAGAAGCGTTTAACCGTATAATGGATGCTTTTGGACTACCTAAAGGTACAGAAGAGGAAAAAATAGCACGCTCAGCAGCTATACAAGAAGCAACACTATTTGCAACAGAAGTTCCATTACATACTATGCAAGCATCATATAAAGTTTTTGAACTCTGCAAAGCTATGGCAGAAAAAGGAAATCCTAATAGTGTTTCTGATGCAGGAGTAGGTGTTCTTGCTGCACGTGCTGCAGTATTAGGAGCTGGACTAAATGTAAAAATAAATGCTTCTGGACTAAAAGATAAAGTTACTGCAAATAAGTTAGTTACTGAAGCTAATGAACTTATTAAAAAAGCCAACAAAGCAGAAAAAGAGATAATAGAAATAGTTGAAAACAAATTATAAACAAAAAAAAATGACTAAAGAAGAATTTATTGCCGACATTCGTGCCGGTATACCTGACATTTTACCTGAACCACAGGCTTATGATAACACTATAAACCATGCCCCAAAACGTAAAGATATTCTTACCATTGAGGAAAAGAAACTTGCAATACGCAATGCTTTACGTTATTTTCCTAAAAAATTTCATAAGACTTTAGCACCTGAGTTTGCCAAAGAGTTAGAAACTTATGGGCGTATATATATGTATCGTTTCCGTCCTAAATATGAAATGTACGCCAGACCTATTGATGAATACCCACATAAATCAGTACAAGCAGCAGCCATAATGGTAATGATACAAAACAACTTAAATAAAGCTGTTGCACAACATCCTCATGAACTAATTACTTATGGAGGTAATGGAGCCGTTTTCCAAAACTGGGCTCAATACAGATTAACCATGAAGTATTTAAGTGAAATGACAGATGAACAAACACTTGTTATGTATTCTGGTCACCCATTAGGCTTATTCCCTTCTCATAAGAATGCCCCAAGAGTTGTTGTAACCAATGGTATGGTTATACCTAATTATTCTAAACAAGACGATTGGGAACGCTTAAATTCATTAGGAGTAAGCCAATATGGTCAGATGACTGCAGGGTCATACATGTATATAGGACCACAAGGAATTGTACACGGAACAACTATTACTGTGTTAAATGCTGCACGCAAAGTTGGTGGCAATAATATGAAATTATTTGTTACTGCAGGATTAGGTGGTATGTCTGGTGCTCAACCTAAAGCTGGTAATATTGCTGGAGTTGTTAGTGTTACAGCCGAAATTAATCCGTTAGCAGCACGTAAACGCTATGCGCAGGGCTGGGTTGATGAACTTCATGATAATCTTGATGAACTAATTCCTGCTATAAGAAAAGCTGTAGCAGATAAACATGTTGTTTCTATGGCATATGTTGGAAATATAGTTGATCTATGGGAACGCTTAGCTAAAGAAGAAATACATGTAGACTTAGGTTCTGACCAAACATCATTACACAATCCATGGGCTGGAGGGTATTATCCTGTTGGGCTATCTTTGGAAGAAAGTAAAGTAATGATGGCAGAAAAGCCAGCAGAATTCAAAGAAAAAGTTCAAGCGTCTTTACGCCGTCAAGTTGCTGCAATTAATAAACTTACTGCTAAAGGAATGTATTTCTTTGATTATGGTAATGCTTTTCTTTTAGAGTCAAGCCGTGCAGGTGCAGATATAATGAAAGAAGATGGTAAATTCCGCTATCCATCTTATGTTCAAGATATAATGGGTCCTATGTTTTTTGACTATGGATTTGGTCCATTCCGTTGGGTATGTACATCTGGTGACCCTAAAGACTTAGAAACTACAGACCGTATAGCAACAGAAGTACTTGAAGATATACGTAAAACAGCTACGGATGACATTATAGGTCAACTTGATGATAATATCCACTGGATAAAGGAAGCTGGTAAAAACAAGTTAGTAGTAGGTTCTCAAGCACGTATATTATATGCTGATGTAGAGGGACGTACAAAAATTGCAACTGCCTTTAATGATGCCATAAAACGTGGTGAAATAAGTAAACCTATCGTTTTAGGAAGAGACCATCATGATGTATCAGGTACCGACTCTCCGTTCCGTGAAACATCAAACATATATGATGGTTCACAGTTATGTGCAGATATGGCAATACAAAATGTTATTGGCGATTCTTTCCGTGGCGCAACTTGGGTTTCTATCCACAATGGTGGTGGCGTAGGCTGGGGCGAAGTAATAAACGGAGGCTTCGGTATGGTTATTGACGGAAGTAAAGAGTCAGAGCATAACATTAAACAAATGCTATTCTGGGATGTAAACAATGGTATTACACGCCGTAGTTGGGCAAGAAACAAGGGTTCTATGGATGCCATTAAACGAGAAATGAAACGTACTCCAGAGCTTAAAGTAACATTACCTAATCTTGTAGATGATGATATTATAAATAATTTATTATAAAAACATCATATACATAAAAAAAATAACTAAACTATAAACAATGACACATAAAATAAGTGCAGAACACCTATCTATAGAAAGAATAGGAGAAATAATAAATAAAGGTATCAATATAGAATTATCGGATGATGCACGTAAGCGAATTATACGTTGCCGTGAATATCTTGACAAAAAGATAGAAACATCTGATAAACCTATTTATGGTGTAACAACAGGATTTGGTTCTCTCTGCAAAATATCTATTGATAAACAAAAATTAGCTGACCTTCAGAAAAACTTAATGATGTCTCATGCATGTGGAGTTGGAGAAAGAGTTCCAAACGACATTGTTAAAATTATGATACTTCTAAAAGTTCAATCATTAAGTTACGGATTTTCTGGTTGTCAATTGGCTACAGTTGAAAGACTTATAGACTTCTTTAATAACAATATATACCCTGTTGTATACATGCAAGGCTCTCTTGGTGCTTCTGGGGATCTTGTACCATTAGCTCATCTATGTTTACCACTATTAGGAATAGGTAGCGTAGAGATGAACGGAGAAATTATTTCAGGTGAAGAGATGCTCAAACGAATGAATTGGGAACCTATCCAATTAGTTTCTAAAGAAGGATTAGCTTTGCTTAATGGTACTCAAAACATGAATGCTTTTGCTGTATGGTGTCTACTTCAAGCACAAAGGCTAAGCGATTGGGCAGATAAAATAGGTACTATGTCTCTTGAAGCATACGATGGACGTATTGAACCGTTTACACATGCTGTTCATGCAGTACGCCCTCATCAAGGACAAATAGAAACAGCTGATCGCATACGTGAACTATTAGATGGTAGTGAACTTATAAAACAACCAAAAGTTAACGTTCAAGATCCATACTCTTTCCGCTGTATGCCACAAGTACACGGAGCTTCTAAAGATACAATAAGATATGTAAAATCTGTTATAGACATAGAGGTAAATGCTGCAACAGATAACCCAACTGTTTGTCCTGATGAAGACTTAATAATTTCAGCTGGAAACTTTCATGGGGAGCCAATAGCACAACCTATGGATTTCCTTGCAATAGCATTATGCGAATTAAGTAATATATCTGAAAGAAGAATATATAAACTTATTTCTGGAACAAGAGATTTACCAAGTTTTCTTGTTGCTAAACCCGGAGTAAATAGCGGTTTTATGATACCACAATATACAGTTGCATCTATTGTAAGTCAAAGCAAGATGTACTGTACACCTGCCTCTGCTGATAGCATACCTTCGTCACAAGGTCAAGAAGACCATGTAAGTATGGGGGCTAATGCTGCAACAAAATTATATCAAGTGGTTTTAAACACAGAACGTGTATTAGCTATTGAGCTATTCAATGCAGCTCAAGCACTTGAATTCCGTAGACCTTTAAAATCATCACCTGCTATTGAGGCTATCTTTGAGGAATATCGTAAAATTGTACCATTTATTGAAAACGATCAATTTATGGCACCGCATATTGCTAAGTCGGTAGAGTTTTTAAGAAAATAACTTTTTAACAAATAAACTATATTGTAGCCTCATTCCTCTCTAAATAATGAAAGGGATAAGGCTACTTTATTTTTATATAAACATTTAATAAAAATTTATGAAGACTTTAATAAAAAATATAGGTTTACTTGGTGGAGTTGGACACGAAAGTAAATTATGCTTACGTGGTAAAGAAATGTCTCAGTTTAATATTATTAGGAATGCCTATTTATATATTGAAGATGGTAAAGTTAAGTCTTATGGTTTATTAACTGATATACCTAAAGTTGACAACGATACTTTAATAATTGATGCAGAAGGTGGGAGCGTTATGCCATCGTTTTGCGATTCACATACACACGTAGTTTTTGCAGGAAGCAGAGAGGGAGAATTTGTTGATAAAATACGTGGACTAAGTTATGCAGAAATAGCAAAACGAGGTGGAGGTATTCTTAACTCATCAGACAAACTACATGAACTTTCAGAAGATGAGCTTTATGAGAAAGCGATGAAGCGTGTTGATGAGGTCATTAGAAAAGGTACGGGAGCTATGGAAATAAAGAGTGGATACGGCTTAGACCTTGAAAATGAACTAAAGATGCTAAGAGTTATAAAGCGTATTAAAGAAACTGCACCTGTTAAGGTTGTTTCTAACTTTCTTGGAGCCCATGCTGTAGGTCGTGAATTTGCTGGACGTCAAAGCGAATATGTAGCACATATAATTAACGACATGCTACCAGCAGTAGCTAAAGAAAACTTAGCTGACTTTATGGATGTTTTTTGCGATGAGGGATTTTTTACAGCAGAAGAAACACGACAATTACTTAAAGCTGGTTTAAAATATGGAATACGCGGTAAGATACATGGAGAAGAACTTGCAGTATCTGGAGGTGTTGAAGTGGCTGTAGAATGTAATGCGCTGTCTGTTGACCATCTTGAAGCTATGGATGACAGAGACTTAGAACTTTTAAAAAACTCATCAACTATTCCAACTGCACTCCCCGGAACATCCTTTTTCCTTAATATGCCATTTGCTCCTGCACGTAAAATGGTAGATGGTGGGCTTGCTTTAGCTTTAGCATCTGATTATAATCCAGGGTCAACTCCGTCAGGTGATATGAAGTTTGTAGTTTCATTAGCTTGTATAAAGATGCGCCTAATGCCATCAGAAGCTATTAATGCTGCAACCATAAACTCTGCTTGTGCTATGGGACTAAGCAAAGACTATGGGTCTTTAACTGTGGGAAAAGTGGCTAATTTTTATATTACAGAGCCTATACCTTCAATAGACTTCATTCCTTATGCCTATACAACTCCTATAATAAAAAGAATATTTTTAAAAGGAGAAGAATATAAATAAATTTTATAGTTGTCTAATAATTGTTTTTAGCACAACTGAAATGTTATGGATATTATAAAATTAATAATAAATAGTAGAGGAGGATAACCTACTCTACTATTTTTATAAGATAACTATTTCTTTATCTAACCCTGCCTAAACTCTATGCTTGTATTTTTTTTATTAAGTCTGTTTGTCGTAAGTTAAAAACATAGTAACCTGCACAAAAAAGGCAAAAGACAAGAATGTTTTCTTGACCATTTAAAAACAACAATAGTAAATAAAATTTACCAATAAAAAGAGGTATAAAAGTTGCATAAGTTAAGCTTACCAAGATAGTTTAAGTAAAACTATCGAATAGGTTTAAGTAGAACGACCGAAGAGGCTGTATAAGAAACGCAGCTTGGGTTTAACTTAAAGGATTTATAGTTTTTAAAGTGTTGAGTAATTATTTATATATCAAATAGTTAGAAAAGTGTATTTATATTTAAAATAACTCTTAAATATAAAATAAGTAATAGATTATATATCCATGAAATAGCGATATTTTTAAAATCGTTTTTGTGTATATTTTTTACTAAGCTAACGTACGTTCCTACAGACATTATTAAGTATATAGCAAACTAATTTCTAAATAAACAAAACATAATCATACATTTGTACAATAATAACAGTACAAAATTTATTTTTTCTTAAAACTTGCAAGGTCTTATTTTCCTATCTTTAAATCTAAAATTAGTGGTAAATGGTCACTATACCCCCTATTATATCTAATGCCATTATAAGTCCTATAAGGCTTTGTACCACCATATCGAGTATCTTTTTCAAGTAAGAAATTAGGATCGAATATATAACATTTTTGAGCAAATGGTAATAGATTTGTACTTATAATAATATGGTCTAAACTTCCCCACTCTGCTTTATATTTATATGTTCCTTTAGATTTATTTATACCAATAGAATATTTAGAAATATCTCTCATCTCATTACTCTCCAACATTTTAATAACTCTCCCATCGGC
The DNA here is from genome assembly GCA_946998295.1 of uncultured Prevotella sp. Classification (GTDB taxonomy): domain Bacteria; phylum Bacteroidota; class Bacteroidia; order Bacteroidales; family Bacteroidaceae; genus Prevotella. The sequence continues at coordinate 22,394 of CAMPYS010000021.1, read as the reverse complement.
ATAGTCATTAAAATCTCCTAAAACTATTATTTTAGGCGATTTATTAACCAACCTTACACTATCTATAACTGAAGATAGTTTATCTGCTACCCTAATTCTGTATGATTTAGAAAGCATTTCTCCCCCTCTACGACTTGGAAAATGTACTAAAAAAACATGAAGTGTATCAAGTGTTTGCAATTCTCCTTTTACATAAAGTATATCTCGTGTTGGTCTCATATCCGTCAATGGTACAATACGAATAGTATCAACATTTAATAGTCGGAAAGAAAATGGAGAATATAATAATGCAACATCAATACCTCTTATATCAGGAGATGAAGTCATTACATATTCGTATCGTGCAGTACGTAGTAAAGAACGTTTTGCCAAAGCTATCATTGTACTATCATTTTCTACCTCACAAAGCCCTATCAAATCAGGTAAATCATAGTTTTTAGCATCTTCTTGAGATGTAGCAGCTATAGTCTTTCCTATTTTATTTAGTTTGTCCCAATACTTTGTTTTATTCCAATGCCTCATAGAATTTGGTAAAAACTCGTTATCATTCTTCAATGAGTCATGTACAGTATCAAATAAATTTTCGACATTCCATTCCATTACTCTAAAATATGTTTGACAATATAGAGTAGAAGGAAATAATAATAATAATAGTAGTAATAGTTTAAATAGTCTAAATATCTTCATTAATTATAGAAAGTTGTTGACGAACACTTTCCTCATGTATAAGTTCAAATATATGATTTAAAAAGTCTTTATCAATATTACACATATTAGCTTTTAACGCATAACGTTCAAAATTTTCTTTATAACGATTTGCTTGTAAAACAGCCATATTATGCTCTCTTTTAAGTTTGCCTATATCTTGGCACAAATTAAACCGTTTACGTAATAGTGATATTATATTATCATCTATTTCATCTATTTGGGAACGTAAAGAAGTAAGGTCTATACGTGCATTTGTTGTATTTCTCACTACAAGACTTTTTAATATATCTATTAACTCCTCTGGAGATATCTGTTGTTTGGCATCACTCCATGCTTTATCAGGATTGCAATGAGTTTCTACAATAAGCCCATTATATCCTAAGTCCATTCCATACTGGCAAATTGATGATATAAGATTGCGATGTCCGCCCATATGACTGGGGTCGCATATTATTGGTAGCTTAGGTATACGATGATGTAGCTCTATTGGTATTTGCCACATAGGAGGATTACGATATACTTTACTTCCATAACTGGAAAAGCCTCTATGAATAGCTCCAAGACGTTTAATTCCAAAACGATTTAATCGCTGTAATGCACCTATCCATAATTCAAGATCTGGATTAACAGGATTTTTTACTAATATAGGATGTTTATTATCTCCTTTCAAAGCATCTGCAAGAGCCTGAATAGCAAAAGGATTAGCTGTTGTACGGGCTCCTATCCAAAATATATCAATATCATATTTTAATGATAGTTCAACATGTTTTGGAGTTGCAACCTCTGTAGAAACAAGCATTCCTGTTTCTTGTTTAACGCGCTTTAACCATTTCAAAGCCTCTTCTCCCACACCTTCAAAACATCCCGGTCTTGTGCGAGGCTTCCATACACCAGCACGAAAAATTTTTATACCATAGCTTGACAACTTATGTGCAGTGGATAGTACCTGCTCCTCTGTTTCAGCAGAACATGGACCAGCAATTAATAATGGTCGGTTTTTATTATATGTTAAACCTAAAGGTTCTATATCTAAATCAACAATATTCATTTACTTTTAATTACAAATTAATGAAAAAACTTTATGCAAAGTTACCTTTTTTTTACTTATGTAGATAATCAAGCTTTTAAATATAGATAATTGCGCTTTATATATTAGCCCATTAAAATATTTAGAAATAATTATTATCTTTGTAATAAAATAAAACACTATGCTATTTGAATATACAAAGTATATAGATTATAAATTTCATTGGCAATAGAATTTATGTTAACACTATTTTGCAAATACCTATTAAATATTTATCTCTCAAACAGTTATATCAAATAGCAAAAATAAAAAAAATAGAAAATGATTACAGAATATCAGTTAAGAATATCCCCCGAACAAGCATATAATGAAGAGAATATTAAGTCGTACATTTCTAAGGAAAAAGGTATTGACCTAAAAAGTATAAATAGCATAAGAATAATAAAGCGTTCGATAGATGCAAGACATAGTAAAATTTTTATAAACCTTAAAGTACGCACTTTTATCAATGAAATTCCTGATAAAGAATATTTTACAAAAATAAATTACCCTAATGTTAGTAATAATAAGCAAGTTATAGTTGTTGGAGCTGGACCAGCAGGCCTATTTGCAGCCTTAAAACTAATTGAATTAAATTTATGTCCTATAGTAATAGAAAGAGGTAAAAATGTTAGGGAACGCAAAAAAGATTTAGCCCAAATAAGTAAGACCCAAACTATCAACGAAAATTCTAATTACTGTTTCGGTGAAGGTGGAGCTGGTGCTTATTCTGACGGGAAATTATATACAAGAAGCAAAAAACGAGGTTCTGTAGAACGTATATTAAATATATTCTGCCAACATGGTGCCTCTACAAATATTTTGTTTGATGCTCATCCACATATAGGAACGGATAAACTTCCAAAAGTAATTGAAAATATGCGTAATACTATCATTAGTGCTGGAGGACAAATATATTTCCAAACAAAAATGACCTCTCTAATTATAAAAGATAATAATGTTATTGGAATAAAGGCTAAAAGATATGGTAAAGATAATATAAACGAAGTTATTTTAAAAGGTCCTGTAATATTAGCAACTGGCCATTCTGCACGTGATATATACAAACATCTTGCTGCAAGCAATATAGAAATGGAAGCTAAAGGTATTGCTATAGGTGTAAGAATAGAACATCCTGCAAAATTAATTGATCAAATACAGTACCATAACAAAAAAGGAAGAGGCGACTATTTGCCTGCTGCAGAATACTCTTTTGTAACACAAGCTGAAGGACGAGGAGTTTATTCGTTCTGCATGTGTCCAGGAGGATTTATAATTCCTTCCGCTACATCACCAACACAGATAGTAACTAATGGAATGAGCCCAGCTAATCGGGGAACAAAATGGTCAAACTCAGGAATAGTTGTACAAATTAACCCTGAAGATATTGAAGGAAATGATATTTTAAAAATGATGAATTATCAAGAAAATATAGAACATACTACATGGTTACAAGGAAATATGCAACAAACTGCACCTGCACAACGAATGGTAGACTTTGTAAATAACAAACTCTCATTTGATTTACCAACAACAAGTTATGCTCCAGGCGTAATATCAAGTCCTATACACTTCTGGCTGCCTAACTCAATAGCAAATAGACTACAAAATGCTTTCAAAACTTTTGGTAAACAAGCAAGGGGATTTCTTACAAACGAAGCTATTATAATTGCTACAGAAACACGCACCAGCTCACCTGTACGTATACTTAGAGAACAAAATAGTCTAATGCACATAAGAGTACAAGGACTATTTCCATGTGGAGAGGGGGCTGGTTATGCAGGAGGGATAGTAAGTGCAGGAATAGATGGAGAAAGATGTGCAGAAAAAGCAAAAGAGTTTATTAACAAATTATAAAAAAAATGCCCTACGCTTCGCAGCGACGGGCACCCAATCTCAATAGGTATTAGCTATTTAAGGTAAAAAGATTGTATTCAGGATAACGGATGCAAAGATATATTAAAATTATTACACATACAAGTTTTTATTTAATTTTTTTACAAAAAATATTCATTTTGTCAATTCAAGGCATATCATATTAATAATATTTTAGTAGTAAAACTACATTATTATATGTAAAAAGTAAAAATAAAAAAAATATACTTAACTTTGCATCAAACAAAAAACTATATGAAAACAACTATAAATAATACTAATAAAGAGGAATCACCACGCAGTTTGAATTTTGTAGAACAATTCGTAGAAGAAGATCTTGCCATAGGCAAAAATAATGGTCGCATTCAAACACGTTTCCCACCAGAGCCAAATGGATACTTACATATAGGACACGCTAAAGCTATATGCATTGACTTTGGTATAGCTGAAAAGTATAATGGGATTTGCAATTTAAGATTTGATGATACAAACCCAAGCAAAGAAAACAATGAATATGTTGAAAACATACTGAATGATATAAAATGGTTAGGATTCCATTGGAAAAATATATACTATGCAAGTGAATATTTTGAAAAACTTTGGAATTTTGCTATTTGGATGATAAAAACAGGGAAAGCATATGTAGATGAACAAGATGCAGAAACAATTGCTAAACAAAAAGGAAAACCAACAGAACCGGGTATTGAATCACCATATAGAAATAGGCCTATAGAAGAAAATTTAAAACTATTTAACAAGATGAATGAACCAGAAACAGAAGAAGGAAGTATGGTTCTACGGGCTAAAATTGATATGGCTAACTCTAATATGCATTTTAGAGACCCTATTATATATAGAATAATTCATACACCACATCACAGAACAGGAAGAAAATGGAATTGCTACCCTATGTATGACTTTGCACACGGACAAAGTGACTATTTTGAAGGTGTTACACACTCTATTTGCACTTTAGAATTTGTCTCACACAGACCACTATACGACTTATTCATTGACTATTTAAAAGAATCTGATGGCACAGATAATAATATATCAGACAACAGACCACGACAAATAGAGTTTAACAGGCTAAACCTTACATATTCGGTAATGTCTAAACGTAAACTACATACACTTGTAGAGGAAAAATATGTAAATGGATGGGATGACCCACGAATGCCTACAATATGTGGAATGAGACGAAGAGGTTACTCGCCTGAATCTATAAGAGCATTTATAAATTCTATAGGATATACTAAATTTGATGCGCTTAACGATGTAGCACTACTTGAAGCTGCTGTTAGAGACGACTTGAACAAAAGAGCTATAAGAGTCAGTGCTGTTATAGACCCTATAAAACTAACTATAATAAACTATCCTGATAATAAAAGTGAGGAGTTAGAAGCTATAAACAATCCTGAAAATGAAAATGATGGAATACACACTATAACTTTTTCAAAACACCTATGGATAGAAAGAAATGACTTTATGGAAGAAGCTCCAAAAAAATTCTTTAGGCTAACACCTAATAAAGAAGTTAGACTAAAAAATGCGTACATCATAAAATGTATAGATTGCAAAAAAGATAATGAAGGTAATGTTATAGAAGTACGCGCAGAATACGATCCTAATAGTAAAAGTGGGATGGAAGGAGCAAACAGAAAAGTAAAAGGCACTATACATTGGGTAAGCTCAGAACACTGCACAAAAGCAGAGGTAAGAGAATATGATAGATTGTTCAACTCTGAAAACCCAGCTACAGAAGATAAAGATTTTAGAGAACTACTAAATCCTAACAGCCTCAAAATACATAAAAATTGCTATGTAGAAAACTTTCTAAAAACTAAAAAAGCTGGTGATTACTTACAATTCCAACGTATTGGATATTTCATGATTGACCCAGATTCAACAGAAGATAAACTTATTTTTAATAAAACTGTCGGACTAAAAGATACATGGGCTAAAAAACAAAATAAAAATAATAAATAATATTGGACAAATTCTTTAATTCTATAAAGTTCAAAGAACTACTTAAAAAATATGAGGAAGCAATAAAAAATAATTTTAATTGCTTCCTTGATGCAGATGAATTTACAGATATTGCCGAATACTATTATATAAATGGAAAAGAAGATGAATGCTATGAAGCTATTAATCATGCATTAAGTATTTTCCCTGATAGCACTTCTGCACTAATATTTAGTGCAAGACTTGCTCTATTTGCAGAAAATGATATAGAAAAAGCAGAACAAATAGCTAACAAAATTAATGATGAAGAGGATATAGAATTTAAGTTCTTAATAACTGAATTGTATCTCGTAAAAAATCAACCACAAAAAGCTTACGAATATATAAAAAAGCAGGTAGTTAATATTAATGATGACGATATTGACGAATTTATAATAGTTGCTGCCAATATGTTGCTTGATTATAACTTTATAGACTATACGGAAAAATGGCTTAATAATTTCAATATAAAAGAAAATAATAGCTATAAAGAACTACAAGGGAAAATACTTATTGCAAAAGAAAAATATAGAGAAGGAGAAAAAGTATTTAACAAACTGCTTGATTATAATCCCTACTCGACAGAATACTGGAACTGGCTTACAGATATACAGTTCCTAAAAGAAGACTTCAAAAAAGCACTAAACTGTAGCGAATTTGCTATAGCTATTGAGCCTGATAACGAGGAAGCTATACAAAACAAAGCTCACGCACTTTTCTATATTGGAAATAACAAAGAGGCGCTAAAATACTTCGTTAAGTATAAAAAAATAACAAAAAATAAAGAAAATATTAGCAATACATATATAAAAATTGCACATATATATTTAACCATAAACAATAAAAAAGAAGCACTAAAAAATTATAAAGAGGCTGTAAAAACATCTACAAACCAATATACTACATTTATACATATAGCTATATCACTATTAGATAATGGATACACTAAGTTTGCATATAAACTATTTAAAGTGAACATAAAATATATGGTTAATGATGAATATTTTGGATATGCATACTTCGCAAGATGTTGCTTTGAACTAAATAAAATAGATGAATATAATGACGCACTTGACATAGCAATAAAAATGAATCCAAAAGAATGTATAGATGCCTTAAAAGATATATACCCAGAAAATACACAAATTGAAGACTATAAAAAAATTAAGCCTATAAAAAATGAAAATATATCACATAATAATTCAGATATTATCATACTATAAATAAATAACATAAAATGAAAGCAAATAAAATATACACTGAAGAAATACTATCAAAACAATATAATCTAACGTTAGAAGACGAAAAAGAATTAGCTCAAAATATAAAACAAGGCGACATAAAAGCTATAGAAACTTTAATTAAAGCTAATCAAAAATTTGTTATTTCAATTGCAAATAAATACAGAAATAAAGGAATTGAAATAGATGATTTAATAAGTGAAGGTAATATAGGAATGATTCAAGCTGCGAAAAATTTCGATGAAACAAAAAATACAAGATTTGTTAACTTTGCAGCTAAATATATAAAACAAGCAATAGAAAAAGCTATAAAAGAACAAAATATCGCTATAAATGAAACTAATCAAAAAGATTTAATACTAAAATCTAAAACTATATCTATTGATCAGTCACTTCCAATAGGCAAAAATAACGGATTTACATTACAATCTGTCATTGAAAATAATAATTCACCACATGCAGATGCACATTTGACACAACAACTACTTCACAATAAAATTAAAGACGGAATTAAGGTCCTAAACGAAAGGGAACAAACTGTAATTGTATATCTATATGGACTTAAAGGAGATAAACCTATGACAATGGCAGAGGTAGGAAATATGTTGAAACTTAAAAGAGAACGAATAAGACAAATTAGAAATAAAGCTATAAGGAAACTTCACAAAAAACTTAAATAAAATTTTTGATTATCCATTAAAAAATCAATATAATTATATCATAGCAAAACTTTATTAGACAATAATAATTAATTAACTAAATAATTATAGTTAATTAAAAAGACTTTTATCAGTTAAGAAAAACTAATAAGGGAAATATAGAACAATAAAAATAATAAGGTAAATTAAATAATAAAAGTACTATTTTTTAGGTACAAAAGTCTCCCAAGTTTGATCATCGAAAAATATACGTATCTCTGTTATTTTTCTTTGAGGTTTGTCAATATATTTAACTTCGGTCTTAACACTTCTATTAGTAATTGGAACGTTATTTTCTATAGAAGTATTATCAACAATTGTATTATCAATATTACTAAATAAATCTGTAGAGGCTGAAGATGAAACATCGGAAGATAACTGATTTGACTCATCGATACTTTTTTCAGTAAACATTTTACCAATACCATACATCAACCAATCAAGACTTATCGTAGGAAATTTTCCACGTATTGCTTCAACGGTATTTAATGTTGGTTTAGTACGCCCATTAAATATACTACTCAATGAGGCAGTTGATATACCGATAAAGTCAGCAAAGGTTTGTTGTGTCATATGCTGATTCTTCATTAACTGATTTATTCTGTCTTTCATCTCCATTTATATCAATATTTAGAACTAATAGTATAAAAACTTTGATTTTACAAAAGTAAAATATTTTATTTATAATAACAAATATATTTATTATTTGTTTACTGTTTATACATTTATCTTTATAAATATAAATATTATTGCTTTGTATTTATTGTTTACTTATAGCTCGTTTTAAATTTATAAATATAAATATCACATTATGTAGTATATTATATATAAACTTTAAATACTTATAATATATAAATGATTTTCAAGTACTTATAATAAACAACATTGCTAAATTTTATATTTATTAGGTAATTTAGAATGTATAACATATAGTTATTTGATATAATATATTCAACTATTTTTATTAATATGCTGATTTGTAACTAATTATACGTTTTATAAACTGTTGCATATATAACCGTTTTGCTTTGAAAATTATTATATTTTGCTTTACAAATGTTTATTTATTTAGTTGTATAATTTTGGTGCCTTAAATATTTAGTTTAGTTTACTAAATATAATATAACTATAATGGGGTATATAAATATAAATTCTACATCACTAAATTAAAATAAATCTTAACTGTAAATATTACATGGGTATAAATCATATTATTAAGCCCATTTTGTAAGAATTAGTACATAAATACAAGTAGTTTAGAAAAAACAAATTCTCAGAGGAGAGAATACTATTTAAATATTAGATTATCAAGTAGTTATTAACAGAAAATATGTTTTTCTATGTTTTCATTCTATGACTGTTTTTATATATAATCCTATAAAAATAGGATAAAATTTATTCAAAAAGAATGTTTTTTTTATAGAGATAATCGAATTTATACTCTGATTTATGCTATTTTAAGGTTAACATAATACTTTTATTTTAATGTAAAATAAAAAATATAAGTTCTTTCATTAGCTCTCCTACTACAGTATTTGGATTATTTATTCCTTTACTTTTAGCATCTATATCTCTAAATTTATATATTATTTCTATCGTTTTCTTTATAGAATATTTTTTTATACCAATTATATAATCTTTAGCTGCCCAAGAATATTTTAAATCTAAAAGAGTAGCAATACTATTTTCTGAATAATTGTTATTAGAATAATGGACTATTAGTAAGTTTTCAAAGAAGGTAAATAATAATGGTAACAGAGAATATAAAGAAGTTGCCTTAGGATTTTTGTCAAAATAATTTATTATTCTATTTGCTTTTAATACATCCTTATTAATAATAGCATTACGTAATTCATAGGCATTAAAATCTTTACTTATTCCTATACTATTTTCAACAATTTCAGAAGTTACCATATTTGTCCCTTTAGGTAAATAAAGAACAACTTTATTTAATTCAGATGATAACCTATTTAAATCATTTCCAACCTGATCTGCTACTATTTGAGCTGCTTTAGGTTCTATGTGTATATTTTTAGTTTTTAGATAATCATTAATAAAAGTTGTAAGCTGATAATCTTTAAGTTTTTTGCTTTCAAAGATTACTCCTCCCACAGCACGTACTAACGATAATAATTTATTTTTAGAATCTATTTTTCCATTCTTATAACACCAAACTATTATAGTAGACTGTATACTACCATTTAAATACTTTTCCATTGCAGATAAACTGCGAATATTTTGTGCTTCCTTAACTATAATAACTTGATATTTTGCCATTATAGGAAAACGTCTTGCAGTATCAAAAATTTTTACAGCTGTAGAGTCATATCCAAAGAAAACAGTTTGATTAAATTCTTTTTCCTCAGCAGTTAAAACATTTTCTTCTATATATTCACTTATCTTATCTATATAATAAGCTTCTTCGCCCATAAGAATATAAATAGGAGAAAATTTACAAGCCTTTAAATCGCTCATAATATCTTTAAAAGAATTATTTTGTTTTGCTGCCATTTACTTTTTTTCTAATTTTGTAAATAACTATATAAAGTCAATTACTATATTTTATGCAAATATAATAATATAATAAGATTCTACAAAATAATAATTTTACTATAAAACTCATCTAAAATGGAAAAACTTAATCTTCCTTCATATAACATAAAACTAAAAACTATTGGAAAAAAACAGAAAATATTTGATATCTTAAGAAAAAAATATTTTATTCTTACTCCTGAAGAATGGGTTAGACAACATTTCATTCATCTATTGATAGAACATCTTGGGTATCCTGCTTCTTTACTTGCAAATGAAGTAACATTACATTTAGGAGACAAAACTATACGTGCAGATAGTATATTATATGATATATATTTAAAGCCAAAAATGATTATAGAGTATAAAGCACCTAATATTAAAATAAATCAAAGTGTATTTAACCAAATAACTGCGTATAATCTAATTTTACGCGTAAAATATTTAGTTGTGTCTAATGGCGTTAAGACGTATGTGTGTAAAATTGATTACGATAGTAACAAATATATTTTTTTAGAAGAAATACCTAAATATAGCGATTTATAAGTAATATGCTCTTAATGTTTATATCAACTAATATTAAATTTTTCTATTTGTGGTATAATTATTTTTCCTCTACTCTGAATAAGTAAATTCTCTTGTTGTAGTTTTTTTAAAAGATTTGAAATATTTAGTCGGCTTTCATGAATATTGTCTGCTAATGTCTGCATTTTTATTTTTATTATCTTCCTTCCACTTAGCTTATTACAGTGTATCTGTATAAAGTGGATAAGTTTATTTCTTATATCTTTAGGTTGTCGTTGCCAAAATATCTTATTATTTCGCTGAGCTTGTGTACATATAATATTTATAAAATTTAATTGGAAAACTAAATATTTTGATGATAGACGTAATATTTCTTGCTTATCAATATACAAAATACTACATTCGGTTTTAGCTATATAGCTTTTGGTATAAAAATTATGAACTCCAAAAATATTCTCTGGTTGGATAACTAAAGGAGCTTTCATTTCTTCTATTACAGTATAGCTATTATCGTCTGATTTACTTTCTGAATATAAAGAACCATCAATAAGAAAATATAAACGGTTTGCCTTAGTTGTAGTTGTTGTCAAAATTTCATTTTTAGTTATCTTAAGAAATCCAAATCGGGTAGTCTCTATTATTTCTGTTAGGTCATTTTTTCCTATACCCATAAATAAAGGCAATTCTAATAAACGGGCATAAAACTTTAACATGCTAATAGACTATTTTTTTTCGCAATTCAGGACTATACCATTCTTTTAATTCTCCCTTCTGATTACAATATATAAAATATGCTAATAACTTACTGTTCTTTTTAAGAATTTCTTTAGCTTTAGTTATACCCATAACCATAAATGAAGTAGCGTATGCATCAGCAGTAGCACAATCATTAGCTAACACAGTTGATGATAGTAAAGAATGTTGAACAGGATAACCTGTTTTAGGATCAATAGTATGTGCATATTTTTTACCTCCCTTATAATAAAAATTACGATAATTGCCACTCGTTGCCATTGCTATATTGGTAATATTTAGTACCGTTTGAATTTCTGTATTCTTTACTTTTGTGTCTATTGGCTTGTTTATACCTATGTTCCATGGTAACCTATTCTGATTATTACCATGAACTATAATTTCTCCTCCTATTTCAATCATATAGTTGTTTATACCTTTATCTTTTAGAAAACGTGCAACTATATCTACTCCATAACCTTTGGCGATTGCTGAAAAATCAAGCATTATTCTCTTATCGCTCTTGTGGATAGTAAAATTATTTCTATTTACTTTTTTATAACCTACAAATTCTTTTAAACTATCTATAACCGAAGTTGATGGTGACTTATATTGTTTAAATCCAAATCCCCATACATTTACTAAAGGAGCAACTGTAATGTCAAAAGCTCCATTAGTTTTAGCAGATATACTTTGTGCTTTATCGAATACTTCGATAAACATTTCGTCTAACTTTGTTGCTCTATTTGTATTTATTTTACTTGTTATAGACGATTTATTAAAAGTGGATAATGAATTATCTACTTTATTTAATTCATCAACTATTTCGTTCTGTAAATCTTCTGTATACTGATATTTTATATGATATGTAGTACCAAATATGAAACCTTCATTATATTGATATGGTGCTTCTTTCTGCTGTTTAACTATAATAATAGAAGCTATTATTAATATTATCAAAAAAGGTATTTGCCAAAGAAGCTTTTTATTCCTATTAGACATCGTTTTTTTTAAATTATTTCTTCTATTTGATAATCATTTCGCTTACTACTATTACGACTTATCAAATCTCCAATAAATCCAGCGAGGAAAAATTGAGTACCGAGTATCATTGAAGATAGAGCTATAAAGAATGAAGCGTGATTTGATAATAAATCACCATAAACTCCAAAACTTAAATTAATTAATTTCTCAACTACTAACCATATAAAGGCTAACAAACCTATTAAAAAGACTATAGAACCCAAAAGACCAAATACATGCATAGGTTTTTTACCAAAGCTTGTAAGAAACCATAAAGTTATTAAATCTAAATAACCATTAGCAAAACGATTTAAACCAAACTTACTTGTTCCATATTTACGTGACTGGTGTTTCACAACTTTTTCGCCTATCTTTATAAAACCAGCTTCTTTTGCTAAATATGGTATATAACGATGCATTTCACCATATACCTCTATATTTTTTATTACAATATTTTTATAAGCTTTTAAACCGCAATTGAAATCATGAAGATTATGTATTCCACTTACTGCACGTGCTGTTGCATTGAATAGTTTAGTTGGTATAGTTTTAGAAAGTGGATCATATCTTTTTTGTTTGTAACCACTTACAAGATCATATCCTTCATTAGTTATCATCTTATAAAGTTCTGGAATTTCATTAGGAGAATCTTGAAGGTCAGCATCCATTGTAATTACAACATCACCTTTTGCTGCTTTAAAACCATTATATAATGCAGGACTCTTACCATAGTTCCTACGAAATTTTATACCATGTACACAACTATCTTTTTCCTTTAAGTCTTGAATAACATCCCAACTATTATCCGTAGAACCATCATTAATAAATATTATTTCATACGTAAAATGATTTTCCTCCATTACTTTACGTATCCATGAGTGTAATTCCTTTAAGCTCTCAGCTTCATTATATAGTGGTATAATGACAGATATATCCATTTTGTTAATATTTTTTTGTTTTATTGGAACGAGTCATAATTGCAGCTATTAATATACTTAAAATACCTCCAAGTACAACTCCATATATGAAACTATTTAATGAAATAGCAAATGGAGTAAATGATAATGAAAGTAGGTCTAAAAATTGTGAACGATTAATATTCGCAGTTCTAAATATTTCACTATATTCATTTGAAGATATTATAGAATAAACTATTTGATATAATTTACCATTATCAACGAATTTCATATATACCCATTGCATAATAGAAAAATGGAAAGAACCATTTATAAATACACTTAATGAATAAAGATAAGCTCGCTTAAATGAAACAGTACCACCTAAACCTTCCTCTCTAAATAGTTTTAATCTATATGCAACGAAAAAAGGAGTAGATAGTAATAGTATAGAACTGAATTGACCTAAAAAACTTTGCCAGGTTGAGGCAAGAAAGCAACCAAATGATGCTATCCAAACAATTGATAGATACATACCATCATATTTTGCATAAGCATGTAGCTGTTTTAATTCATTATACTTCATATTGCAAAAATAATCAATTAATATTATAATTATTAATGTATAATTAGTAAAAGATGTTTTTTTGTTAAATTTAAAAAAAAACATGAGTAACTTTTCGCAAGTATAATAATTTTTACTTAATTTTGCCAACGATTTTAAGAAATGAGCAAGTCTCTTACGACCAGCTCCCTTTTAATCCCCCAGGATGGGAACATAGCAAGGGTAGAAGGTTGTAGCGGTGCGATAAGAATAGCTTGCTCACCCGCCTCTTTAGCTCAGTTGGCCAGAGCACGTGATTTGTAATCTCGGGGTCGTTGGTTCGAATCCGACAAGAGGCTCAAAATAAAATAAGGAGGATTTTGATTCCTCCTTATTTTTATTATTATAAAAATATTATTTGTTATTTACTAAACATTTTAATAAACTTATCTACTTGTTTATTGCCCAATTCTTTTGCCTTAGTTAAATTTTTTATTCCTTCTACCCTATTTTTATTTTGACATTGAGAAATTCCTAATACTAAATAAGCATCTGCATAATCAGATTTTAATTCTATTGCATGTTTAGCTGCTTGTATAGCTTCGTCAAAGTTTCTAAAACGAAGTAAAAGATTAGCTGCTTCAGCAAAATATGTAGGATCTTGTGGGTCTATTGTCGAAGCTATTGTTATATCTTGTAATGCTTGTTGCCATAATTTAGATTTTACTTCACATTGTTCTCGCATATAATAAAAATCTGCAGATAAAGTACCTATATAAAAAGACTCATATATATAATAATCTTTAATAGCCTTGCGATATATTCCCATCTTATTAAATTGATTACCACGTGCTAAGAAATAAGGAGCAGATATTTTAGTATAAGGCGTATCACATAAAGCGATACTCTGATCAAGAAGTTTAAGAATATCATCATCTTTATGGTTCAAATTTTGAAGACATTGTGCCATTTCAAGATATATTTCAGGACTTCGTAATTCGGTTTTTGTCAAGTTCTCAAACAACTTGTATGCATCTTGATAATTCCCCTTTGCAAATATTATTTTTGCTTGTAAGTGCTTATATATATTTTTATTATTTATATTGTATGCCTTTTCAGTTTGCGTAATTGCTATATCAAAATTCCAACCTAATTCTTTACTCTTAGACTCTGTTTCAGGACTAATTAATGCATTGTATATTAATTTAGCATAATTATAATACGCTTCATCCTTATTATTAGATTTTTGTATAGCATACTTCAAAGTTTCGTCTGCTTTAAATAAATCTTTGTCAAGTAAATATTCATTAGCAAGCATATTGTAACCATCATTTAAAGTTGGATATTTATCTATAAATTCTTTGATAGTTGACAATCTAATTGCTTTAGGTTTATTAGATGTTAACAACAGTGATGTTATTGCATCCTTTTGATTATTTGGTAAAGCTATATGTATTAATGTTTTATCTAAAACAGGATCTAATAGTGACAAACTACTTGGAATAAATTTATTTGGATAATTAAGGTCAACACAACTTTGTGATAAATCAATATTATTATACATTCCTATAACTTTACCTTTTGGAGATACTACAGCAGCACCTATTTGCATAGCTGTTGCTTGAGAAGATATTAAAGAATAATTATATTTATCACTAAACTTTTCTATTTTATCTATTCTACCTTTTATTGGCATACCTATACTACTGGCTGGTACTATCCATATATCTGTTAATGGACTTGATACTTCATCAATTTTTACAGGAACAGAATTAGTATTAATTTTTATTTTTGCAATATCATATATTTCATTTGCTCCCAATATAGATGCTACTTCATATTTTTCTCCCTTATAGTTTTCAATTATAGCCCTATTTGCTCCTACAAATGGTCTCCAAGATGTTATAGCTTCTCCATCTTTAGATACAAATATTCCATTTGTCGTAGATATTATCATACTATCAGAAGAATATGTTATTAGTTTAAATACTGATTTATATATTTTTTTTACAGCTGAAGGCTGTGCATAGACACTATTAATAGCAGATGTTACTAATAATATAAATATTAGGTTTATTAACTTTTTCATTGTATTTTATTTTTTAATAGTTCGCGTGCATTTTGTAATGCTGCAGATGTAATGTTTGTACCTGAAAGCATTTGAGCTATCTCTCTAACTCGTTCTTCATCAGATAACATCCTAAGTTTACTTGTGGTTCCATTTTCTGTATCTTTTTTTTCTACTTTATAATGTGTTGTACCTAAAGCAGCTATCTGAGGCAAATGGGTTATAGAAATTACTTGTCTTTTATTCTCTCCCATTTCTTTCATAGTAAATGCCATTTGTTGGGCTATTTTACCACTTACTCCAGTGTCTATTTCATCAAATATTATAGTAGGTAGTTGTACTGCATGACTTATCATCGCTTTTAATGAAAGCATAACACGAGCTATTTCACCACCAGACGCAATTTGAGCTATAGGCTGTAAAGGTATATTTTTATTAGCGGAAAACAAAAATTGCACTTTATCCATTCCATCAGAGCTTAAAGGTTTTTCGGATAATTTAACTTCAAATTGAATATTAGGGATCCCCATTGTAATTAGACGCTTGATAATATCTTCTTTTATAATCTTAGCTGCATTTAATCGAGTTAAAGTAAGTTTTTTTGCTTCAACTTTACATCTTAGTAATTCTTCATTTAGCTTATTCTCTAATTTTTTTAATGTCTCATCGCTATTCTCTATACTATCTAATTGATATTGTATATTTTCTTGAATAGCTAATAGTTCTGTAATAGTTTTTACATGAAATTTTTGCTGTAAATGATAAATAATATCTAATTTATCAGTGACTTCTTCAAGTCTATTTGGATTAAAATCAAATTCTTCAGACAGTAAATTTATTTCATCTGCTATATCTTTTATTTCTATATAAGCTGTATTTAATCTTTTTGATAAATCATTGGTTTTTGAATATATAGCGGATAATGATTCTATTATATCGGATGCTTTATTTAAGTTTAATACAGCACCAGTATTTTCATTATTTAGATTATTATTTATTTCAAATAATGCTGACTTTATTTCTTCTGCATGAGATAAAGTTTTACTTTCTTCTTCTAAAAGTTCTTGTTGTCCTTCTTGTAATTTAGCCTTGGATAATTCTTCATATTGAAAACGCATAAAATCTTGATTTTTTATGCCCTCAGCAATATCATTTTTTACTTTATCTATTTCATTTTCTGTTTCTTTGTAGCAAAAATATGCTTTTTCATATATATCTTTATATTTTTGATTTTGGGCTATAATATCTATAACGCGTAATTGAAAATTTTCTTTTTGTAACAATAGGTTTTGATGCTGCGAATGTATATCTATCAAATTTCCCCCTAAAGTCTTCAAAAGTGTTAACGATACTGGCGAATCATTAATAAATGCTCTTGACTTTCCCTTTGAGTTAATTTCTCTTCGCAGGATAGTTTCGTTTTCATCAAAGTCGATATTATTATCATCAAAAAATGTTTTAAGCTGCTCTCTATTTATTTCAAAAATTGCCTCTATTATACATTTATTTTCTCCAGATTTTATTTGTTTAATATCTGCTCTACTTCCTAAAAGTAGAGAAATAGCACCAAGAATAATACTTTTACCAGCACCAGTTTCACCACTAATTACAGAGAAACCATGGTTAAAATCTATATCTAACGTATCAATTATAGTAAAATTTTTTATATATAGATGCTTTAGCATATTTTTATATTATTGTTTTATTTTATCCCATGAATTACTTTGACTTGCATTTATATTAAATAGAATATCATATACTGTTTCTTTCTCTTTCTGAGTTCCCTTTTTATAGTATATATTTGATAGCTCGTCTTTTTTATAGTCTGTCCATATTTGTGGTAACATACTTAAAGGTTTATCCTTATGAGCTTTCTTCAAATTATTCAATGCACTAGTAATATTAGTTCTACCTCGTTCTGGACTATTTGCCATTTCATCTAATCCATTTCTATAATAATCATATTGAAGTTGACGAAAAGGAAGCATTGCACCATCTAAATAATCATTAATAATGGCAAAACGATTTTTTGAATTTTCAAATGCTTTCCAACCAGTAAAATTAAGATTTTGTGCATTATTTGCTAAATTCATACATCGCTGTAAAATATCTTCACCCCCCATTGGAGAAAAGGTATCAAGATTTATACCTAATATCAAATAAGCATAATATCCAATTAAAGCTGTAAGCTGATTATCAACATTCTCTTCATTAAATTCTAATTTATCAAATTCTGCAAATTTAAAATTAAAATCATCATCTTTATTGTTATATATAATAGATGTATAGGCAGAATTATAAACAGGACGATTAGCTTGTATCAGTGCAGTACAGGTAAAAGTATTAGTACTTTGATCATATTTTTTTACTGTAATATTAAAATTGCAATTTATTCGTTCATTCTTATGAAACTTTAGATTAGTCCATTGTTTTTCATTTACAAACTGTTCTAAAGTTTGTTCAAGATTCTCAAAAATACTATTACTTGTTCCTTGAATTTGATTATGATTAACTTTTATTTTTGCATGTAGTTCCTGTGCATATATTAATTGGCTGCTAAAGAATAGAAACCAACTTGTTAATAATGTCGCTGGCAACATCTTTTTTAGATTTCTTTTCATAATCTTCTTTCCCATTTTTTGAAATTATACTTATTTGATTATAATCAGATTGGAAAGTTGTATTGGGAATTCTTGTAGAATTAAGAACTATAAAATCAGCTTTTTTCTTTTCTAATTTAGTTCTTGCATTAATTTCCTCATCATTGGTTTCTAAAGCAAAGGCTATGATTTTTTGATTTTTCTTCTTTTCTCCTAAAGCAGCTGCTATATCTTTTGTTGGTGTTAATTCTAAAGATAAATTAAATTGTTTTCGTTTTATTTTTGTAGAATAACTTTCTTTAGGTTTAAAATCTGCAACAGCAGCACATAATATAGCTGCATCTACCATTGAAAATTCATTCATAGCTATATCATACATTTCTTCACTACTTTCTACATTTATTCGTTTTATCCTCTCTGAACAGGTTAAGGCTACAGGTCCAGAAATTAAAACCACATTAGCACCTCTATGTAAGCATTCCTCAGCCAAAGCAAATCCCATTTTTCCTGAGGAGTAATTCCCAATAAAACGAACTGGATCTATTTTTTCGTAAGTAGGTCCTGCAGTTATTAAAATTTTTTTCCCCATTAAATCTTTTGCCTTAGAATACTTAGCTATGTATTGCTTTATACTATCTACTATTATAGACGGTTCAGCCATACGACCTTTACCCTCTAAACCACTTGCTAAATACCCACTTGCAGGTTCTATTATTTGGTTACCAAATGATTTTAATATATTTAAATTACGTTGCGTAGATTTATGCGCATACATATCTAAATCCATAGCAGGTGCTATAAATACAGGTGCTTTCATAGATAAGTATGTAGTGATAAGCATATTGTCCGCTATTCCATTAGCCATTTTGGCAATACTTGATGCTGTACATGGTGCTATAAGCATAAGATCTGCCCAAAGCCCAAGACTAACATGTGAGTGCCAAGTTCCATCTCTTTGTGAAAAAAAATCGCTAATAACAGGATTATGCGTAAGTGCCGATAATGTTATAGGAGTTATAAATTCTTTTCCAGAAGGTGTTATAACTACTTGAACTTCTGCACCCTCTTTAATCAATTGACGTATTATAAGACAAGATTTATAGGCTGCTATAGAGCCTGTTATGCCTATAATAATTTTTTTTCCTCTAAGCATAAAACTATTTAGTATTAAGTTTGCGAAGACGTATACGAGTAAGTACTTGCTTTGTGTTATATGTAAAATCGTTAGAAAGAATCCAATTAAAAAATCCAGGATCTTTTGTTATAACCTCCCCCACATCTTGTCCTTTATACTTTCCAAAATTAAATACTTCATGTTTACAAGGCTTATTATTTTTATCTAAAATTACATTACCGTCTTTATCTTTAAGGGGTTTCCATATTATTCTACCTGCAAAATCAACGAAGTCATTTATTTTTGAAAACTCAGATAGTCCAGACACATTATTTGGTAATATACGAGATTGGTCAACTTGATTTTCTAAAGAATACATCTTAATTTGCCCTTGAAGTACTCTCCAAGTAGCCTCTGTATCTTCATCTGCCCGGTGAGCCGTAAAATCATCTTCCATTTTGCGTCCACAATAGAATTTATATGCAGAAGATAGATTTCGTTGCTCCATTTTATGGTATATAGTTTGAACATCTATAAAATCAGATTTAGAAAAATCAAAATCTATACCTGCTCTAAGAAATTCTTCTGCAAGTAATGGAATATCAAAACGATTTGAATTAAAACCTGCAAAATCACATCCTTTAAATATTTCTGAAAGTTCTTTTGCCTTTTCCCTGAATGTTGGAGCGTCTTTTACATCTTCATTTTTAATACCTGTTAGCTCTGTTACTTCAGTAGGAATTAATTGCTCTGGATTAATCAGTAGATTACCACGCTCCTCTTTCCCATTTTGATATACTTTTATGTATGATATTTGTATTATACGATCTTTTACTATATTAAGCCCTGTTGTTTCTAAATCAAAAACAATAAGAGGCTTTACAAGGTTTAATATCATCCTTATATTTCTATATTATATGTAATTATATATAAAAAATTAATCATTAAGTAACATTGGCATTATTAACATCAAAACATCTTGATTTTCAGGTTGCTCTACAGGTATAATTATACCAGCACGAGAAGGGTCTGCTAATTCAATATTTACATCATCTCCTTGTAAATTATTTAATATTTCTATAAAATTTGAACCTTTAAAACCAATACTCATAGGTGTTCCAGAATAGTTACAAATAATTTTTTCTTTAGCCTTTGTTGAAAAATCAAAATCTTCTGCATTAACTTCTAATGAACTATTACTTACACTAAAACGTATTAACTCTGAAGAATCACTTGCAAATGGTAAAACACGTCTTAAAGCACCTATTAAAGATTTTCTATCAATTGTTATTTGATTTGGATTATTTTCAGGAATTACTCCATTATAATTTGGATATTTCCCTTCTATTAAAGAGCAACTAAGACTACCACCAACATACGAAAATTCTGCAACTTTAGAGTCAAAACGAATAACAACATCATTATCCTCTTTTGTAATAGAACTTTTTAATAATGATGCTGGTTTTTTTGGTAAAATAAATGATGCAATTTTCTCACTTTTTATTGATGTATTTCTATTACGAACTAATTTATGTCCATCTGTAGCTACTATAGCTAAATGATCTTTCTGTAAATCAAAGTATATACCATTCATTATAGGACGAAGTTCGTCCTGAGCAGTTGCAAATAATGAACGAGTTATATTATCTAATAAAATTTCAGAACTTAATGTTATTGTTGTAAATGGTTCATCAACAGATCTAGATACAGGGTATTCTGTAGAACTAATGATAGGAAAATCATAATAACCATTCTGATATTCTATCATTATCCTAAACTCATCCATATTTACATTTATGTGTAAAGGCTGTTCTGGTAATTCCTTAACTGCATCAAGAATATTTTTATTATTAACAGCGAATGCCCCTTCTCCTTCAACTTCATCCAGAATTAAAGACGTTTTCATTACATTATCACCATCAGAGGCTGTCAAGAATAGTTTTCCATCCTTTATTTCAAATAAAAAACTCTCTAATATCGCTATAGGGTTTTTACTGTTTATAACCCTCGAGAGCGAACTTAATTTACCGCTTAAAGCTGTACTTGAAATAGTAAAATTCATATATTTATCAATTATTTTAGTTTATTCTATACTAAAAATACAATATTAAGAATATTAAATAAAATACATAATATAGCATTTTGCAAATTAATTTACAAAAATACAAAAAAGATAGTTGGATTTATAAAATAAGATTTAAAAGTTTCTGTTTTTAAAACTATTTATGTAATTTCGCAGTTACATTATTAATTATCTGTAGAATAAAATAGAATAAAAAATAAAGTTATGGAATTACAAGGAAAAGTTATAGCCGTTTTGGAACCACGTCAAGGAGAATCAATGAGAGGACCATGGAAGTCACAAGAATATGTTATTGAAACTCATGATCAATATCCCAAAAAGATGGTATTTAATATCTTCGGAGCTGAAAAAATAGACCAGTTTGCCATTAAAGCTGGAGAAGAATTATTAGTTAGTTTTGATATAGATGCACATGAATATAATGGAAGGTGGTTTAATAATGTACGTGCATGGAATATACAACGTGTTGAAAATACTATAAATAAGACTAAAGATACTAACAAACCTGATGAGGTAATAGACCAAAATAAAGATCCATTTTCGCAAAATGAAGAAGATGATGATGATTTACCATTTTAATAAAATTAATTCCAAATCCTATAACAACATATAAGTAAATGTTTGTTTAAAAAGAGGGTGTGTCAAAATGTACACATCCTCTTTTTTATGCACAAAGCCTAGA
>CAMPYS010000020.1 GCA_946998295.1 uncultured Prevotella sp. | reverse complement strand
AGACAAGGTAAAGGGAGAGTAAAAAGAGGATGTATCAATTTTGACACACCCTCTTAAATAACTATAATATTTAACCAAAATTCAAGTAAGAATTAATTCTTAAATATTAAACCATTTGCATTACAGTCTATTAAAATAGGATGTTCCCTACTTACAGAATTAGCTAATAATGACTTGCTCAAATTGTTGAGAACATAATTCTGTATAGCACGTTTTACAGGTCTTGCACCAAACTCTGGATCGTAGCCTACATTTGATAGATATTCTATAGCCTTATCGGTCCAATTAAGCTCAAAACCTTGAGGCTCTAACATTTTTTTAACCCTTTCAAGCTGTAAAGCAACAACTTTTGCTACTTCCGCTTTGGTAAGTGGTAAAAACATAATAGTTTCGTCTATACGATTGAGGAACTCTGGTCGAATAGTCTTTTTAAGCATATCCAATACCATTGTTTTTGTCTTATTAATAAGCTCCTCTCTATTTTTATCATTAAGCTTCTCAAATTTTTGCTGTATCAATTGTGAACCAAGATTAGACGTCATGATAATAATTGTATTTTTAAAATTAACAACACGTCCTTTATTATCTGTTAAACGTCCATCATCAAGCACTTGAAGTAATGTATTAAATACATCTGGATGTGCTTTTTCTATTTCATCGAATAACACTACAGAATATGGTTTACGCCTAACGGCCTCTGTTAACTGACCTCCTTCATCATATCCAACATATCCTGGAGGCGCACCTATAAGTCGAGTAACGCTAAATTTTTCTTGATACTCACTCATATCAATTCTGGTCATCATTGTTTCATCATCGAAAAGGTATTCAGCTAAAGTCTTTGCTAATTCTGTTTTACCGGTACCAGTTGTACCTAAGAATATAAAAGAAGCTATAGGTTTTTTAGGATCCTGAAGTCCTGCACGTGAACGTCTTACAGCATCTGCTACAGCAGTAATAGCTCTATCTTGTCCTATTACTCTTTTATGCAATTCTTCTTCTAAATGTAAAAGTTTTTCGCGTTCACTTTGCAACATCTTTGTTACTGGTATTCCTGTCCATCTACTAACTACTTCTGCAATATCATCCTCTGTAACCTCCTCTCTTATCATTGCATTACCACCTTGAGTGGCTTGAAGCTGAGATTGAATTTTCTTTATATCTTCATTTAATTCTATTAACTTTGAATACCTTATCTCTGCAACTCGCTCGTAGTTTCCTTCTCTTTCAGCTCTTTCTGCTTCATATTTTAAGCGTTCTATTTCTTGTTTGTCTGTTTGTATTTTATTGACTAAAGATTTTTCACTTTCCCATTTAGCTTTGAAAGAGTTTTCTTCTTCTTTTAGTTCAGCAATATTTTTATCTAAAAGTTCTATTTTATCTTTATCATTTTCCCTTTTAATTGCTTCACGTTCTATCTCAAGTTGTTTTAGTCTTCTACTGATTTCATCTAATTCCTCTGGCACAGAATCTCGTTCCATTCGTAACTTGGCAGCTGCCTCGTCCATTAAATCAATTGCTTTATCAGGTAAAAACCTATCAGAAATATAACGCTCACTCAATTTTACAGCTGCTATACAAGCATCATCTTGTATACGTACTTTATGATGATTTTCATACCTCTCCTTTAAACCACGTAATATTGAAATTGCATCCAATTCACTTGGCTCATTTACCATAACCATTTGGAAACGTCTCTCTAACGCCTTATCTTTTTCAAAATATTTTTGATATTCGTTTAGCGTTGTTGCTCCTATAGCTCTAAGTTCTCCTCTTGCTAATGCAGGTTTCAGTATATTGGCAGCATCCATAGCTCCCTGGCCGCCTCCTGCACCTACTAAGGTATGTATCTCGTCAATAAATAAAATTATATTACCATTAGCGTTAGTAACTTCTTTTATAACGCTCTTTAAACGTTCTTCAAATTCTCCCTTATATTTTGCGCCTGCAAGTAAAGCTCCCATATCCAAAGAGTATACTTGTTTTTCTTTTAAGTTTTCTGGTATATCACCTCTTACTATTCTTTCGGCTATTCCCTCTATTATTGCTGTTTTACCAGTTCCAGGTTCACCTATAAGAATAGGGTTATTTTTAGTACGACGTGATAATATTTGTAAAACGCGACGTATTTCTTCATCACGACCAATAACAGGGTCTAATTTTCCACTACGTGCATCCTCAACAAGGTTATGAGCATATTTAGATAAAGACTGATAATTGTCATCATCACTTTTACTTTGTATGTTAGAACCTTGCCTTAAATCATGTATTGCCTTAGTTAAATTATTTTCTGTGCATCCTGCATCTGATAGAATGCGACTTGCACTGGAATCTACTTTTAATATTGCAAGTAACAAATCTTCAACACCTATAAATTCGTCATTAAATTTTTGGGCTATTGAATTTGTACATTGTAGTACTTTTGATGTATCATTTGAGATATAAGGCTCACCACCAGAAACTTTTGGTAAATGAGCTATCTCATTTCTAATAGCCGTTTCAATAACCTGACTATTTGCACCAATCTTTTGAAATAAGTAGTTAGATATATCTTTTCCTTTAGAAATTATTCCTGCTAATAAATGAATAGGTTCGATTGTTTGTTGGCCATTTTGTTGAGCAATCTCTGTTGCCTCTCGTACTATTTCTTGAGCTTTAATAGTGAACTTGTCTAATACCATAATTATCTCCTTTCTTTTTCATATTTTTATTCATAATTGTATAGTTCAAAACATATGCCATTGTTATTTTACGTCAAAACGTCTATAGATTTGACAAAATGACATATTTAAATTTTAAAAGAGAGTGTTTTTTTGCTTACACTATTAAATACATTACCTTTGTAGGCAAATTAAAGAAAAGTATTTATCACTAAATTATGAAATGTCGAAATTGTAATCAAAAAATAAAAAAAGATGATAAAAATTGTCCTAAGTGTGACAATACTATAGAAAATAAAGTTGATAGCGAACCGACTATAAGTAGAGGACTTGTTATATTTATTGTTATAGGAACAATATTTTTAGTAGCTTATGGAATAATGTACTATAATTTTCATAAAAATGATCCAGAATATACACAGACATCAATAGAACCTGATTCTACTATAGCTGATAAAAATATAGTTAAATTCGATACACAACAACCCGATTCACTATCAAAAGATTCTATTGATTCAGAAGAGACAAAAGATGCTGAAAGGGTTTTAAAAACCATAAGAGGTGGGGGAAGAAAACGACAAAACAAAAATATAAAAAATAATATAGAAAATAATGATAATGAAAATATTATAGACGAAAATAATACTCCAGATATTACTGACGAACAAAATTCTAAACAAAATAATAATAAATCTCAAAGTGATAATTCGGATTTAAACTAATCATAATAATATAACTATAACATTAATTTATATGAAAAAAGTAATTAAAAATATCAAGTTTCTTTATATACCATTAATATTATCAATTTTAATATCTTGTGGAACAGTAAGTAAAGTACCATTAACAGGACGTAAACATCGCATAGGAGTAAGTGATAGTGAGATTCTCTCACTTAGTTGTAGAGAATATAGAAACTTTATGATGAAGGCAAAGCTGTCCGATGATATACATAATGTTCAAATGGTCAGAAATGTCGGTAATAGATTAGCAACAGCTGTCGAAAACTATTTACGCAATAACGGATATGCTAAAGAATTAAAAAACTTTCAATGGGAATTTAACCTTATTGCTTCAAAACAAGTAAATGCTTTCTGTATGCCAGGTGGAAAGATTGTTGTGTATGAAGGTTTACTTCCATACACACAAAATGAAGCAGCTTTAGCAATAGTATTGGGACATGAGATAGCTCATGCGGTAGCAAAACATAGTGCAGAACAACTAACTAAACTGAGAAATCAAGGCTTTTTTACTCAATTGGCTGGTTCTGTGCTAAACTCTACAGTAGGACAAGGTATAGGAGATGTTACATCACAAATAGCTGGAATATACTTCTCTTTTCGCAACTTAAAATATAGTAGAGATAATGAGAGCGAAGCTGACCATATGGGGCTTGTTTTTGCAGCTATGGCTGGTTATGATCCACATTATGCAATACAGTTTTGGCAACGTATGGCTGTAAAATCAAACAATTCAACAGACGACTTCTTTAGCGACCATCCATCAGATATTAAACGTATAGAACATTTAAAGCAGCTAATGCCTGAAGCGATGAAATATTATCAAGCAAGTAGTTATAATAATAGAAAATATAGTAACCCAACTTTCAGAATAAATAAAAGCAAGAAAAAAATAAGATATTAAGATTTATCTTATAAAAATAACCTTTTTAAAGATAATTAACTATGGGGGGGTATTTTAAATAGAATTATATTATCTTTGCACTGTTTTTCTAAATAAGGGTCTACAGCTAACTAACAAATCATGGTATTCTTGAATTAGGAATAAATTAATAATAGACCACTTAACTATAAAGACTATATATATTAGTACAAGTGGGTAATAATTATTATACCCACTTGTTTTTACTTTTTAAGTCTAATACAACCTCACTCAATCTATCATTTTTCCAATTTTTGCTTATTACATTTAGGACAAAGTCCCTTAACCATGTAATTAATAGTATTACATTTAAAGTTCTGAGGAAGAACTATTCTTGGAATAGGAATATTTGGTAAACAATATGTATGTTGACATATTTCACAATAAAAGTGTACATGCATATCGCTATCTTCCTCATTTGGATTGCTATGGCATAATTCATAACGTATAACATCACTACCATCTTCTACTTGATGTACTAAATGATGTTTACGAAAAAGTACAAGTGTTCTAAAAATACTAGATTTATCAATGGTCTGTATTTTATACTCTAGCTCTTTCATTGAAACTGGGAAGTTAAACTTTAGTAATGCATCGGCTATTACTATTCTATTTGCTGTAGGTTTTACTCCATGTAATAATAAGTGATTAATTATTTCTTTAGTAATCATAACAAGTCATTTATATTAAGTCCTTTATATTGTTTTGATAATTCTTTCACGCTATAGAGTGTTTTAATCATAAAATCTTTATATTCTTGAGATTCTCGATCAAAAGGTTTATGAGCCAAAGCCTTTTTTATTGGTTTCCATTTTTCCAAAAAAATCTTAGCCTCATCTGAAAACATAGTATCAACAAGTCGTTCCCATATATATTCAATTGCTTGGTCATTAGGGTGAAGCATATCCGCTTGATAGAAGCGATAATCTCTTAGTTCATCATTGATAATTTCGTATGCTGGAAAGTAATAAGTATTAAGGGGATATTTCTTTATTATTCTGTCAATAGCCAATAACAATGTAGCTTTAGAAACTTGACTATTGTGAAAACCATATTTTGCATATCTTATTGGACTTAACGTAAGAATTATTTTTATATCTTTATTTATAGCTATTAAATTATCAATAGCTTCTTTCATATATAAATAAGATTCATCTATTGTAAGTAATTTTTCTATAAAAAGTTGTTGTGGTCTTTTTTTACAGTTATCAACTATCTTACCAGTAGACTTTTCAATGTATACATGATTCGTTCCAAACGTCATTACAGCCATATCAAATATTTTATCATTTTTTTGTATAGTGTGTAAAACAGAGGCAGGATTATACATTGTCCCATAGGGGTTTATCGTAGTTATAAACTTTTCTTGCTCGAATCTTTTTCCAATATTATTAGCAAAACATGAACCAACAAAAAGTATACGTTCACAAGGCTTAATACATATATCAGTTTTTTCTATTTCTACTATCGTTCTAAATTTCATATCACAAAGTTACATGAAATAAGTTATATAGTAATTAATATTTATAATTAAATCAAGGAAGCTATTAAATAACTTCCTTGATTTCTATCTTATTAAAATAATGATATTGTTTGTATGCTTATTTTTTATTTTTCTGTGCTGTACCTAATGCGGGCTTTACTTCAAAGTCTTGAGTAGTATTATTTGAATCAATAAATTTCTTACCATCCCATTTTCGTGTTAAGCATAATCCAGAATATTTAGTACGTAGTTTTTCATTAATATGAATAAGGTTAATATCTGTTATGCTATTATATCCTTTATCCAGTTTTTGACATGGTTGCATCTGCAATAATGTACTCGGACAAAGTGTAATGCAATCTATAACCTTATTAAATGGTATTTCTACCATAGCAGGAAGTGATGCTCCATTAGTTACTTCTATTTTACGTATATAGCCAGGTTTACCTTTTCTTAGATCAGGTTCTGCATTGTCACGAAAATCTTGCCAAGTCCATGGAACTTCTATTAAAGCTAAACAACAATGCTCATTTAATAACCTAGGAAATGCAAAAATAGGTTCATCATCTACTCTAAGAATAGAATGCATATCAGGTACATTCACATTATTCATTTTTTTATCTTCGGTAAACAAGTCTTTCTGATTAGTCCATTCAAAATCCGCTTTTGATAAATCAAAAAGTTTATCTACACCTTCATATGGATATGTTGCATCAGCATTCTGCTCTTTAAACTGTTCACTATGATTTGTTGCAAAAGCTGCTACAATCTTAGATTCCCCAGGCATAATAGGATATGATTTACCTGGATTTTCCTTTTTAGTAGGAAAAATAGCTAAAGATGATGCACCAAAATATTTATCTCTGAAATCACTTCCAGTAACAAACTCATAACGAACCTCTGGATCTACACCATTTATAGCAAGACCTAATCCATCAAGATACTTCACTTTATCTGTAGGATTATAGATAACTATATATTGATCATCATTATAAAAAGAACGAACCTCTGGAAAATATTTGTCCCCTGTACGTTTTTGAATTAGTTCATGACCAATATAGAAAACTTCCTTTATAATTAAGTGATTTATCTTAGATTTGGAAGTATCAGGAGCTTCATTGCCTGAAGTACGTGTACAGCTTGTTATACCTAATATGCCTAATAATGATAAGCAAAAGCAAATTTGTTTAATGTTAAACATAATTTTTATATATTATTAATTTAATTATTACTTAATTCTTATAAATACCAGTTAGCGAATCCCTTACCGCCTCCAAGTCCATTAGTCTGCACTCCATTAGCTGCCTCCATAGCATCTGGTGGTGTTAGATTCATCTCACGTCCCATATAATAATAGTATGGTTCATAAGGGTCTACAGCTGTAGGGTCTGAATCAAAACAACTACAAAATACTTTAATCGGGATATTAAAACGTAAAACTTCTTTCCATTCTGTTTCTTGTTTTATTAAGCCCATACTCTTAAATAGTTTTGTACGAAAAGGAGCATAAAAATCTGTACATACAAATTTACTAGAGAATGGATATGTAGAATGAGAATATTTTTTAACTCCATCTATATTGACTCCATCTACATATATATTAGCAGGGATTAAAGCCTTTGTTCCTTTTTTACATTTCATAACACGAACTGAAAGATAAAATTTAGGTAATAGATATGAATCTCTGTTCATAATCCACTGCTTACCTATATAAGTATCTCTTCTACTCTTAATTAAATATGGCCAATTCTCATGATCTCGCCAATCAACTCCATCAGTACCAAGACTTCCAAATGTAATATGTCCCTTAAGCCCAACCCTATCTTGATCAGGATCCCAAACAAGACCAGTTAATCCGTCGTCTTTAGTAAGTGGTGGAAGCAATTTTTGGTTAAACATATCTCTAGCTCCATCACTCATCATATTATGTACCCATGTATCACGATATTCATAATGGAATATTTCTGGGGTTGCAGCAGCTCGCTCTGCCCATGTCTTTTTATTTCTAAAAAATGGAGATGGTACTGGTGTAGTATCAATTAAATCTTTCATTTTATTAATTCGGTCACAGTATTCCTCCATAGATTCTGTTGCTTTTTTAGGTGGACGTTTTTTCCAAGTACCTCTAGAATCCATTACGTCATAAGGTTTTCCTTTATCATCTAAATCGCTCACGGTAAAGAATATCTGATATTCGTCTGAATGTTTAAGAATATCATCATTCATTAATTTCCCATCCTTATCAAAGAAATATAAAACCATACCCCAGCGTTTTAAATGTCCTCCTATAAGACGAATATAACCTTTTGGGCCTTTTTTGCCTTCTGTACGTTCAAAGAATGTAGCATTTTTATCACTTAGAACTTGCACAGATGGTATCTTTGCATCATTATGAATAACTGCAAACTCCTCTTGAGAATATGGAGCATGAGAATATATGAAGTTTCCATGTATCATATTTTCTCCATGTTTATGACCTTCTTTAAACATTATTAAACAGTTATTCCAATTCTTAAAAGCTCCATCTGGATCAGGATTTGTTGCTGGAGATCCCTTAATCTTAGCAAGACTATCTGCTATTTTATCAGCTCCACTATACTGCATTATTCGTTTATCCAATGGATTATCTTCATAATCAACATGAACATTACCAAACACGAAGTCTGTACAAGAAGATATTAATAAAGGTACTAAAGCTAATACAAATACTTTTAATATATTTTTTTTCATTGTTAGTTCTTTTTATTTGTTACTCTTTTTATTACATATATAGCATATCTTTTTTATATGCAGTAAAAAAGCTCTTTGGGTCAGATAACAATCGATGTAAATAAGTTTTATCTACTTTTGGATAGAACTTCATTATATCATTAATAAATTTAGCTTCATCTGATCTAGTATCACCTATCACACGTATTGATATTGGGTAATCTATATCAAATGAGTCCCAACCACTTTGTAATTGATTAAAATCCCATAATCCACCATTAGCATAAGATTCTTTATTACCGTATTTTGCAGGTATCTCACGTCCTGAACCATCTTGAAGCTTATTTAGTATATGACATATCTTTACTTGTAATTGAAAAGCCATATTAGACTTATGAAATTGTAGTATTCCTTTAAATCCTAGTCTATCACGTGGATCAGATGAAAGTAAACCTCGTTTCTGATGTAAAAAACCAACTGTGTTACTAAATCTATCACGAGCATTACCAGTATCATCTATAAAGTCATCATTGGAATGTTCTTCATATAAATAACCTAATGGTTTATCAACAGGATCTGTATCTCTATATTCATAAGAAAAAATTTCAGGAACCAACTTGTTTAATCCAAAATAGTCTCTAGACTTATATAACCAATATTTTTTACCTTTATAAGTAAAATCATTTAGTGATTCTTGTTTTCCAGAACGCTTTATAGATTCCCATGCAAGATCTTCTATAAAGGGTATTTTCTCCTCTTTTGGTTTAAAACCGTTCTCTATTGGTACAAATATATTATTCATGCTGAATTTTGTTGCACGAACACCTTCACCATTTTCCTCTCTAAACGTATATTCAGGATAATAGGTAGGAATTTTATCAAGTGTACGTGGAAAAGCTAACTGGAGAGTTGGATTGCTTGTATGTAACTGGCGTACATCATTAGTTTTTACAACAGATTTATCTAATTTTAGTGATGTACTACCTATACCAAAGAAATGTTGATGATATAATAAAGTTGAATTTTCTTCATCTGGAACAATATTACCTCCTTTATCTTTCTTAAATGGATAAGAAGAGAATTGGTGATTTATTGGTTTACCATTCATATCATAGTATATTAACTCCAATCCATAATATATTTTATCCGAAGCTATTACATCAAAATGGTCACGTTGAGTTGTTATTGTTATTTCACCATCATCGTCTCTTGACATATCTATTTCTTGACGTATAGGTAAGGCTGTTGAATCTAATAATGTCTCATATACGTTGTATACACCAACTTGTTCATCACCATTAATTCCAACTCCAATAGTGCCACCCTTAATTCCCATTCTCAGAATTGCATGAACTGCAAAAATCTGATCGTGCCCTTTGACATCACGCTCAATATGAGAAGGTGGAGCCTTTATTATTTTCTTAAAAAATGAATCTGTTTGTTCTTCACTACAACTCACTGTAAATAAAGCTATTAATATAGCAAAAAACCATATATTTCTTAATATTTTTACCATTTTTGTATTTAGAATTTAAACAATGTTCGGATTGAAAAATTTGCACCACGCTCATGAGCATAATATCTAAATCTATCAGTATATTCCTTATATAAGCTATTCAATATATTCTCACCAACTATCATAAATTTTAATTGACGTTTATGTGGTAGCTTGATAGAAAGCTCTGCTGTACCATTTAATAAGAAATAAGGATCTGGAGAATTTGGAACTAAATCTTTATCTGGATCAAAACGTATTTGTTTTGTAACGTATATACCAGAAAGTGATAAAGATGCATTATATTTTTTATCTTTAGTTAATACTTGGTTATAAGATGCTGTTAGTCCGTATCTATCTGATGGCATAAATGGTAGCCAATCATTACGTGTAATATTACGTGCAAATATCCATTCGCCTTTGGCTACTATAGCTAACCCCGTAATCGGATTTACTGTAGCTTCAATATCTCCACCATATAGTGTAACATCATCTTGATCATACATAAATTTAGGATATTTACCACTTGGGTGATTATGAAATCTATCTTTACCTGTACCTATATGATCATATATATAACTTGTTACTTTCTGTAAAAAAGCGCTTGGCTCTATAGATAACCATGTATTATGGTAACGCCCACCGATAACTGATTTCCAGCCACGTTCACTTTCCAAGTGTCGGTTACCAACAACCCAATAAGAGCCATCTTGTAGACCTATAGCATATAATTCATTAATATCTGGTGGACGCCATGACCATCCTATATTAAATCTAGCATCCCAATTAGTATTGAATTGGTAGTGAGCTGCTAAGCTACTTGTAAAGTTACTATATATTTTGAAATCATCATAATAAGTATAGTTACTCAACGTAGTATAACCATTAACAGACATTACACGAAAATCATAACGCATACCTAAAGCACACTGTAATTTATTAATATGTACTTTATGAAGGAAGAACCCTCCCATAGATAAGGCAGCAAAATTAGGAACAAATGCAGGCTGTTTTGTTCCTGGATAATTAAAGTTTTCTTGATAAGAATTAGATACACCAACATCAGAGGTCATTCCTAACAAATTCCAATTAGCATGCCATATACCATCTAACTTATAAGTACTTAATATTAAGTCTTGCATAGGGATGTAACTCCATTGTGCTTTTTTCCTATTTTCAAACTCTTGACGTAAATTTACCTGATAGGATCCTGTAATATCTAATTTATGATTTTTATTAATATCATATTTAATTTCCCCTTTCACTGTAAAGTGTTGAGACTGTTGAAAAGGAGGTTTTATTGTATATGAAAAGGGGAAAAATGTCCCTTCAGATGGTCTTCCATATTCAAAACGTTTTAACAACTGATCTATATCAGATATTTTACTTGCATAATATATACCACTTCTTTGATAATAAATACTAGTAAATAAAGTTGCTGTTAATTTTTTGCTTTGATAACCCGCTAAAGCAGACATACTTATAGTATTGTAACCTGTATTGTTAAGTATGTATTCAGCTGTACGATAGTCACCTCCTTTAGTATACATACCATGTACACGAAGACCAACTTTCTTGTATCCTGCCTCAATACTACCAGATCCACTTACACCCCGTGCATTTGTATCATAACCTACATTAACATTACCTTTTACCTTAACTTTATTATAACCATAAGGTAATGGTGCATCATTAAGTAGAACAACTCCACCCATAGCACCAAAACCATAGCGGATACATTCTGCACCTTTTACAACTTCTACCATATTAGAACCTGTATAATCAATTTCAGGGGCATGATCTGCGCCCCAACTCTGACTTTCAAGTTTTACTCCATTATTCATTAATAAAATACGGCTACTATGCATACCTTGTATAACAGGTTTAGCAATGGTATTTCCCGTACTAATAGAACTTACACCTGGTACTGTCTCTAACATTTTTGCTAAAGATGTTGCACCACCTTTTTCAAGATCTTCAGCATCAATTTTAACTGCCTGCTGCATTACATTAGTATGACGTCTTTGAGTTGACACTACTACTTCCCTTATAGTTTTTGCATCATCTTTAAGTGCTAATCTAATTGGCTTGCCACTGATAAGTTGTACCACAGAAACTAATTTCTTATACCCAATATAAGAAATTGTTACTTTAGTTTTACTAACACCTGCTTTAAATGTTACTATACACTTACCATCCATATTGGTAACAGCATCAGATATTGCACCTTCACAGCGAACTACGGCTCCTATTATTGGGTCCTTAGTTGATTCACTTACAATAAAAAACTCTGCTTTAATTCCTTCTTCATTAGTAGCAGACAAAGTATTGGTGCTATTAGCTATAGAAAGTAAAGGACTACTACATAACATTAGTAGTGCTATAAGCATAATTTTACATACAAACTCCATATTTTGCTTCTTAAAATATGGACGATTTACACATAGGTAAACTTTTGGTTTAATCCTCATTTTCTTATATAAATCACATTTAATTAATTTATTTTAATTCATTCTGTTCTCATTATATACTATTATTACCTTTTTTTCTGTAATTAATATTTCATATTGAAATTTATTAACTACTACAAAAAGAGAAACACAACACTCTAATAAGCTGTCTCTTATTTATTCTTAGGCTATAATAGAAAAGTTCTTTTTACATATATACGACATAACGTATTATATATCAATACTATTTAAATAATAACAAGATAAATACACGTATGACTCTATATATTTTTTATCATAATATATATAATATATATATATTTTATGGGACAAAATTATAAATTTTTATACCGTATAACAATACCTAAAAGTAGGTAAAATAGAATAACTATAATATTTAAGTAAGTAGTTGCTTTAATAAATAAGTAGCATTTTGGTTTCGTGCTACGCTTTTTGTTATCTTGTATGGATAGGTTAATTGATCGCTTAATTGAATCTCAAAACAATAATTATGAAATCTATTTGGTTGTTCTTTCTCAAGATTAGATAACTCCAAATCATGAGTAGCAATTATTCCAGTTACATTTTTATCTGATATATATTTTAGGAATAATCGTGAACCATTAAGCTTATCAACAGAATTTGTACCTTTAAGTATTTCATCTAATATTATAAGTGTTGGCGTTTCTATATCCAAAGAATTTATTAATTGTTTTAATCGCAACAACTCAGCATTAAAATAAGATATTCCATGAGTGAGATCATCTTTTGTACGCATATTTGTAAATAGATAAAATAACGAAATTTCCATATCGTCTGCAAAAACAGGTAAACCATTTATAGCTAACACATAATTAATACCTATTGATCGCAAAAAAGTACTTTTACCTGCCATATTTGCCCCAGTAATAATATAATATTCTCTATTATTTATGAAAAAATCATTAGGTATAGCTTTTTCGCCCAAAAACGGATGATATATATTTTTAGTCTTATAAATTACTTTATTTTCATCTATTATTTTTGGAAATATTGCTTTATTTTCATTTAAAGCAAAATTAGCCATTGATACTAATGCATCTATCTTACTTACATTGTCAATCCACGCTTCATGATTTATCTTGTTAAGTTTTTGCAATTTAACAAAATCTCTTACTATGAAAAAATCTACCATAAAAAAGCTATTAAATAGTATCATTCCTATTTGATTACTCCTATTATCTATTTTCTGAGATAAACGTTCTATTTTATCAAAACTATAATGAGCTTTCTGTAAGGATTCTTTTATTTCTAATAACTCGTTTGATTCAAATTTTTCATTTGTTACTACTCGTATTATTTTTTGATATTTTTTAATATAAAGTTTAAGATTATCTAAAACATTATTTATCATGCTAAAATATTTCTTGCTGATAAATACAGATATAAACAAATTAATCAATCCTACCCAAATAGGTAATACAGGTGTTACAATACTCATAATCCCTAAAATAATACTAACATAAAATGCTATTCGTAATAAATATACAAAAATCAACATGATAGTATTTATAAAATAGCTTGGTACTTTTATCGTATCTATTAAATCAATAGCTTTCTTTACACCTTTAGTATCTATAGGCTCATCTGCAGAAATAGATTTAAATTTTGATAAAAATAATTCTTTAGTAGTTAAATTACTTATTGTTTTCTGCCTATTAAGCACAAAAGAATATTTAGATAACCCTTTTACTGAAATAGTATTTAATAAACATTTTGCTAAATAATCATTTCCTCCAGTAGATATTGTACGATTAATACGTTGAAATAAAGACTTATCTCCAAAGATATCAAGGTCATAAGCATACCTATGATTTGGATCGAGATAAGATTCTCCATTTCTAAATTTTAAGAATATACCATTTTGATAATCTACTTCATCTTTATATACAACTAACAAAGATTTTAAGTCGGATAATTTAGTATCATTTTTAAAGTCTAACTTACGAAGATAAAAATATAAAAAAACTAATAAAAAAGCTATAACTAATAATATTTGATTTTGCTTTAAAATTGCATAAAATATTATTATACATATAATAATGATAAACAAAATTAATTCTAATAAAACTATTATCTGTCCTCTCGTTTTTAAAGTTGCAATTAATTTAGCTAACTCTTCTATTTTTTGATTATATTTCTTGCTTAATTTAGTATTCATGCAACAAAGTTAACTATTTTATATATAATTATTTCCATTTTTATAAAAAAAAGATTATCTTTGTAGCAATATTATATTACTAACATAAATTCAGTTTTTATGAAAATTAAATTTCTAACATTAAGTCTACTACTAATCTCTGTAATTCCAGCAATGAGTAACAATGAAAATGATACTATTGTCAAATATAAAGGCAAGGATATAGTTATTTCTGAAAAGAATAATAATTCTATCAATATTGATGTGAATACAAATAATGGTAAATATAACCATAAAACTAAAAAATATATTTTTGTTGATGATTTAAAAAGAAAATATGTATTTTTCTCATCGTGTTTCTATCCATTTAAGAAAGAAGAAAAGACATTTTATCCTGACATTCCAAGCATTTTCATTGGTACAAACTTGCTAAACAGTAGTACAGATATTCATGCAAGAAATGGAAAATCTTTAGAATGGGGAGTAACACTGTGTTATCTTGGTATACAACTTAACAAGGAAAACACATTAGGAATAGCTTCTGGAATACAATTTGGAATAATTCATAACCACTTCCTCCCACAGTACAAACTAAATGACATTGACGGCAAAGCAATTATAGTACCAAATAATGAGAAAGAAGCTTGCACAAGTTTCTTACGTTATAACTATCTCAAAATACCTATAATTTTAGAATATAAAAATACACTTGGTAGTAAATCAATGTTTATAGGTTTAGGATGTTCGTTTGAATGGAGAAATGATTTAGTAAGTAAATACAGAACTGGTAATACTCGTCACTCTGTTTCAAGAAATATAAATTATAATATATTGGGTGCTAATGTAGAAGGAATTATAGGATTTTCAAACATTAGTATATATGCACATTATAGCTTAACAAAACTATTAAAAGATACTTATGATACTAATCCTATAGGTATTGGAATTGGAATAAACTTATAATATTACCATTATAAATATAGGGTGTACTCGCATACACCCTATATTTTATTTTTATATATTATTTATGTCTATTTGCTCTTTGCTGGCGATATTTAGCTTTTTGTTTTGCACTACCTGATCCATGAGAGCCAGTTATATACTTTTTCTTTTTTGCCTTAGTTTTTATTTTACCTTTATCTAAATTTGTTTTTGGACTTCCTTTAAAAACAATTCCTGTCTCTATTATATCGTCTATTTGATTACCCATTTGTATAAAACTTCCTATTATATTTATGTTCCTTTAATGATGAAAAAGACGTACACCTGTAAATGTCATAGCAATTCCGTATTTATCACATATTTCTATAACATTATCATCTCTTATACTACCACCTGTTTGGGCAACAAATTCAACTCCACTTTTATATGCTCGTTCTATATTATCACCAAATGGAAAAAAGGCATCAGAACCTAAAGAAACTTTGTTATTTTGTTTTATCCATTCATTGCGTTCTACAGTAGTTAATGGTAGTGGTTTCTCTGTGAAAAAATTTTGCCATATACCATCTTGCAATAAATCTTTATATTCATCAGACAAATAAACATTTATAGCATTATCTCTATCAGCACGTCTTAAGTTCGTTTTAAATGGTAAATTAATAACTTTAGGACACTGACGTAGCCACCATTCATCAGCCTTATTACCTGCTAAACGTGTACAATGAATACGACTCTGCTGCCCTGCCCCAATACCTATAGTCTGACCATCTTTAACATAACATACAGAATTACTCTGTGTATATTTTAAAGTAATAAGAGATATTATAAGATCCCTTTTAGCCTCAACTGTAATGTTTTTATTTTTCGTTGGTATTACATCGAATATCTTTGAATCCCCTAAATCGACATCATTTCGTTTCTGCTCAAAAGTTATACCAAAAACTTGTTTACGTTCTATAATATTAGGAATATAATTAGCATCTATTTGAATAATATTATATCTTCCACCACGTTTTGTCTTTAGTATATCTATTGCTTTTTTTGTGTATCCAGGTGCAATAATACCATCACTTACTTCACGCAAAATTAATCGTGCAGTTGCTTCATCACATTCATCACTCAAAGCACAAAAATCTCCAAAAGAAGACATTCTATCTGTTCCTCTTGCACGTGCATAAGCAGAAGCTAATGGTGATAATTCAAAATTAATATCATCCACAAAATATATTTTCCTTAATGATTCGCTAAGTGGCAACCCTACAGCAGCACCTGCTGGACTAACGTGTTTAAAAGATGTTGCAGCTGGTAACCCCGTTACTGCTTTTAATTCCTTTACTAACTGCCAACTATTTAAAGCATCAAGAAAATTAATGTAACCAGGTGTACCATTAAGTACTTTTATTGGTAGCTCTTGCTCATTAACAAATAATCTTGCAGGTTTTTGGTTTGGATTACAACCGTATTTGAGTTCTAATTCTTTCATCGGTATATTAATATTTTTAGAATTTAATGTACGCAAAGTTACTTAAAAGATATAAACGATATAATTATTAAAATACTTTTTATCAAAAGTTTTATTCTTATAAGAAAAATCATTTATTTTTTTGTTTTTATTCAAATCTTTTAATAAATTTGTATCAATATAACTATAGAACGATGAAGAAAAATATAAAACAGTTCTTAATAAGTATAGAAAACAAAGTGCCTTACCACTCTGAAATAACAAAAGACTTGGATATACTTTCTAATAAATTAAAATGCTATAACATTAATCTTTATCCAAAATCAATTACTAAATTATTAAATTATTTATCTACTAAAGATAAACCCTCTAAGCAAGTACTTAATAGATTGGCGTTATTCGCTGGCTTTCAAAATTGGCATGATCTACAAGAGACTATACACGGAGATAGTGATGGATTAATCAATTATGAAAATATTGAAAGTAATTCGTGTAAGAAAAAGAATAAAGAAAAATTAAAATAAATATTCAAAAGAACAAAGAAAGTTTAAATTCATAAATATGAATTTAAACTTTCTTTGTTAACATTAAAAACTAATATCTTTATATTATATTACTTTGAAATAGTCGTTCTCTTTTCCTTAATACGAGCAGCTTTACCTGTAAGATTACGTAAATAATAAAGTTTAGCACGACGTACTTTACCACGTTTATTAACTTCTATAGAATCAATGTTAGGGGACTCCATTGGGAAAATACGTTCTACTCCTACTGTTCCTGACATTTTCCGAACTGTAAAACGTTTTTTCTCTCCCTCTCCACTAATTCTTATTACTACTCCACGGTATAACTGAATACGGTGTTTGTTACCTTCGATAATTTTATAAGCTACTGTAACTGTATCACCAGCTCTGAATTTTGGAAATTCTTTTCCGGTTGCAAATGCTTGCTCTGCAATCTTAATTAAGTCCATTATTTTTATTATAATTATTTATTTTATTATAAAATTCTATACAACATGGCTTATGACTCTTCCATAACCAGCGGTTATACGAATATTGGTTGCAAAGGTACAACAATTTATCATATAAACAAGTTATATAATACAATATCTTCCATTTTACTAATTGACTTTATTTATTTTTTCAAAATTTATCTCATATAATCGGTTTTTATTAATTTTGTAGAAAATATTTATATATAAAATAAAATTATGAAAAGACTTAATAAACTATTTATTCTATACTTTTGCTTTCTCATTATAGTTTTAACATCATGTAGTTCACACTACCAAATAACAAGCATAACACGTAGCCGTATTTTAATAGACAATAGGTACGATCCTAATACATACACAAAGGCTGATATTTTTTTATCTCCATATAAGCATAAAGTTGACAGTCTAATGAATCCTATTGTTGGATATTCAGATCATTACATGAAAGCAGAAAGACCAGAAAGCGATCTTTCAAACTTATTAGCAGATATAATGTTATGGGCAGCAAGTAGTTATAATGAAAAAGTTGATTTTGCCATTTATAATATGGGGGGCATACGTGCAACCCTACCCAAAGGTGCTGTTACTTATGGAGATGTCTTGGATATAGCTCCATTTGAGAATAAAATATGTTTCCTTACTTTAAGTGGAGAAAAAGTATATGAACTATTCCAGCAAATAGCTCACGTTGGCGGTGAAGGCGTAAGCAAAGGAGTTTGTTTGCTACTCAACAAACATAATGTTTTATTACACGCATGCATAAATGGAAAAAAAATAGACCCTAAAGCACAATATAGAATTGCTACAATAAACTATTTAGCACAAGGTAACGATAAATTAGAAGCATTTAAATCAAAAACAAATTTTATATCACCAACAGCTGATAGCAACAATACAAGAGTAATAATAGTAAATTACTTTAAACAAATGACAGCCAAAGGTAAAATAATAAATAGTACTACAGAGGGACGCATAACATATATATCTGATTTACCTGGTAAAATTGGATGCGAAAATACTATTGGAATACACAACTAACAATTAAAAAATATAAAATTATGAAAAAGGGGATTATATCAATTATATTTTGCTTGGCAACAATAAGCATTTTTGCGCAAACCAAATGTTTAACAATTCTACATACTAATGATACCCATAGTCAAATAATACCTTTCAAAACAACAAATGCAGATACACTACGTGCAGGTAGAGGTGGTTTTATAAGACGCATAGAAATGTTGAAACAAGAACGTAAAAAAGATCCTGATTTACTACTATTTGATAGTGGAGACTTTTGCCAAGGTTCACCATATTTCACTATGTATAAAGGAGATGTAGAAGTTGGACTAATGAATCTAATGAACTATACTGCAGGAACAATAGGTAATCATGAGTTTGACTTTGGATTAGATAATATGATAAGATTATTCAAAAATCTAAACTACCCTATAGTTTGCGCTAACTATGATTTTGCTAATACTGAACTTTCAAAATTGGTAAAACCATATATAATTATAAAACGTAAAGGTATAAAGATTGGGATATTTGGTTTATCTCCTAAATTAGAAGGCTTAGTTGCTAAAGAAAATTATGGACCGTTAAAATATAAAGATCCTATAACTTGTGCACAAAAAGCTGTAAATGATTTAAAAGCTAAAGGTTGCGACTTAATTATATGTGTTTCTCACATAGGTATAAACATTGAGGGAATAAGTGATGAAGAAGTTGTAGCAAACACACGTGGTATAGATCTAGTCTTAGGCGGTCATTCACATACATTCCTTAAAGAACTTGCTTACGTTAAAAACATAGATGGCAAGAAAATAGGAATTGACCAAAATGGGAAATCAGGTATATTCGTTGGAAAAATTATTTTAAAGTTAACAAAAAAATAATTTTCTATTCAAAATAGAAAGTCAAGGCTATCAATTTAGATTGAGCATAATCAACCGAATTTGAATACATTCGTGTACGTTTATCTTTTAAACGTTTAACATAATTAGAATTTAAGCAGTTAGAAAGTCCAAACATAAATTTAAGTTCAGGTCTCAGTTTAAAATAAGGCAAATAGAAATCACATCCAACACCTATTTCTATAAATGCCTCTCTACCCTTCAAGCGCAAATAATCATTAGACTTATTTGTAATATTCAACATAGGCACTACCCCTAACATTATATATGGACGGTGATTATTGAAACGTGGAGCTGCTGCTATAAAATCTAAAGCACAAGCAACGTATGCTGTTTTAATGGTCTGAGAAACCGATGTTGGCTTTTCATTATTAAATAAATCTGAATAATTATTGAATGTTATATGTCTTGTTCCAAAATATAATGTTGGGGCTATTCTAAATTGAAAAGTTTGATTTAACCTTAATTCTCC
Source organism: uncultured Prevotella sp. (assembly GCA_946998295.1). Lineage (GTDB taxonomy): Bacteria > Bacteroidota > Bacteroidia > Bacteroidales > Bacteroidaceae > Prevotella. The sequence goes on along the minus strand of CAMPYS010000020.1, from coordinate 14,908 downwards.
TAAAACTCCCACTGTAAATCCTGCATCCCATCGGTCTTGATCAACAGAAATAACTCGTTCCTTGTCTCCTGCCCCATCACCTAAATTAACTACTTTCGGGGCTGTATTTCTCAACTCTAAGTCTTGAACATGAGTACCAACAATAACTCCAAAATGAAAATTACGTAAATCAATATATGGTTTATTTTGAACTCTTCTATCTTGAGAAATACAAGATAGAGTTGCAAATAATAATACTGTTATAAATATTAACCTTCTCATATCTATAATAACTTATAAAGTGCTTTTTTATTATTTTTATGTATAATTATATCATAGATTTTAATAACTAAAAATAGGAAAACTTATTTGTAAAGTTTCTAAATATAAAAAGTTATATCATTATTTTTAGGTAGTGATATAAATAATATATACCTTTGCAGTACTTAAAAATAGGTATTAATAATATTCCTATACAAAAACATTACAAATAATAATTTTAAAAATACGAACATTATGGCTTATGTAATTGGAAACGATTGTATCGCTTGCGGTACATGTATTGATGAGTGCCCAGTAGGCGCAATTTCTGAGGGTGAAATTTATAAAATTGATGCAGATGCTTGTACAGAGTGTGGAACATGTGCAGACGTTTGCCCAAGTGAGGCTATAAGTCTTCCATAAAACACCTACAATATTTAATAATTATAAAATTTAAAAAGCAGGACTAAAATAGGTTCTGCTTTTTTTATTTACAATATTTTTTTATTACTGGTTTAACTGGTCTAAATCAAACTATTAGCAATCCTTATAGCTTGAGCTATTCTATCTGCCATACCTATACCATCTTTTATATTTCCTGCTATACGCAATGTTTGATATTTATCTTCAATAGCATTAATTGTAGCAATCCGATTATCTGTATCTGGCATATATTGTGGTATGGCACATTTATGTCGGAAGATACGTATTACATCTGCCTTTGTTCCTATAGGATATTTTAGTATGTTACAAAGAGTGTCATTAACTATTTCTGTTATTTCCTCATCTGTTTTGTTAAGATATTCTGGGTGGTCTGTTCCGCCCATAAAATAAGCATAGGTAGCACCTGTTTTAGGTGCTCTATTAGCGAAACATGCAGAAGGCATTAAAATTCCTAAGATTTTTTGTTTTTCACATGATGGAATTAATGCTCCAAAAGCTTTCCAACGAACTTTCTCTGAATGATTCAATCCCACTCCTATATTTACAATAGGTGCATAATATAGACTTCCCAAAATATCAGCTTCCTGCTTGGATATAATTTTACTAAATAATTTTGGAAGTGAGTAGGCTGGACAAGTTGTTATAAGATTTTTAGCTAATATACTACCACCATTCCACGTAAGTTTCCAACTACCTTCAACATATTCTATTTCTAAATCGTTAACATTTAGAGTTATACGGTCTTTTCCTATCAAATCACCTAAAGCCTTTACCAAATTAGTAAAACCTCCACGTGTAGAAAATATCTGTTTCGTTGCTTTAGCTTCTCTTTCTGTCTTTTTACATTTTGAAAGAGCAATACTTCCTTTTATAAAACTTCCATACTTTTGTTCTAAAGCATATAATTTTGGCAATGCTAAACGAGTAGGTATTTTATATGGATTGCTTGCGTAAATACCTCCTATAAAGGGGTCAACTGCATAATCAACAAAAGATTTACCAAGTCTGCGTTCTGCCAGAGCTCCTACAGATTCATTAGCATCAGTTCCTCGTTTACGCCATGGTTCGGCAAGTAAACGCATTTTATCTTTAAAAGTGAATAATGGAGTAGTTATACCACTTATTATTCCTGATGGAAGTACATGAAGTTTATTCCCTTTCCAAATAAGACGTCTATTACTTACAGAATTAGGAAGTTCAATAGAGCATTTACCACTAAGGTCTTCAAATAGTTCTGCAACTTCAGGATACTTTAATGTACCAGTACTTGGTCCTTGCTCCATTGTAAAACCATCAACAGTTTGTGTCTGCATTAGACCTCCTATTTTGTTTTTACACTCTAATACTTCAACATCTTTACCATTTTTTCTTAATTGCCACGCAGCTGTTAATCCTGTTATTCCAGCTCCAATCACTACAAACTGTCTATATCTTTGCATTATTATTAACTATTTTGTAAATGCAAAATTACCAATAAGCGATATTGTTAACAATCCCTATTTATTAGGAGTTAATCTAATCTATAAAACGTTTAGTAATATCACTATAGCTATCTATACGGCGATCTCGAAAAAAAGGCCACCAACGACGTACAGTTTCGCTATGATTAATATCTATATCAACTACTATCTCTGCTTCTGTTTTATCATCTGCCTGTATTATTAATTCTCCTTGAGGTCCTGCAACAAAACTACTACCCCAAAAGTTAATTCCGTTTGTTTCAAGACTTGGATCAGCTTCGTAACCTACACGATTTACAGCTATTACAGGAATACCATTAGCAACAGCATGTCCTCGCATAACTGTTGTCCATGCTTGACGCTGACGTTGTTGTTCTTCAACCGAATCAGTATCAGCATAACCTATTGCTGTAGGATAAATTAAAAGTTCAGCACCTTGCAATGCCATAAGACGAGCAGCTTCTGGATACCATTGATCCCAACAAACTAAAACTCCTATACAACCAATACTTGTTTGTATAGGATGAAATCCTAAATCGCCAGGAGTAAAATAAAATTTTTCATAATAAGCAGGATCATCGGGGATGTGCATCTTTCTATATTTTCCTGCAATTGTACCATCACTATCTATAACTACTGCTGTGTTATGGTATATACCTGCTGTACGCTTTTCAAATAGAGATATTACTATAACTACTCCTAAGTCTTTAGCTATTTTTGAATATAATTTTGTAGATTTTCCTGGTATAGGTTCTGCCAAATCAAAATTATCAACATTTTCTACTTGGCAAAAATACAAAGTGTTATGAAGTTCTTGAAGTATTATCAGTTCAGCACCTTTAGAAACTAAATTATTTATACCTAAAATTATTTTTTCTATATTTGTGGTAATATTACTCTCATTATGAAGTTGTAGTAAACCTATTTTCATTTTAATTTAAAAAATAATTAAACATTTTCATTTTAGACAACCTTTAGGCAGTTGCATAGTAAGGCAATGTATTGAACCATGTTGACGTATAATAACAGAGGCATCTACTCCTATAATATCATGATTGGGAAAAGCTTTTTTTATTATAGATAAAGCATTAGTATCATTATTTTTTTGCCTATATGTAGGTACTATGACTGCTCCATTTAAAATTAAGAAATTTGCATATGTTGCAGGAAGTCTCTCTCCATTATAATATATAGGCTTGGGAAGAATTAGTGGTAAAAAACGATATGGTTTATTATCTAATGTTCTTAAAGAGCGTACTTGTTTATCTAATTTGTTCAAATCATCAAAATGGTCGTCTAATTTATCTTCAGTTGCTATATATAATAATGTGTTATTAGGAGCGCAACGCAAAATTGTATCTATATGTCCATCTGTATCATCTCCTCGTAATGCCCCATGTTCAATCCAAATTATTCTTTTTATACTATCAAATATATCTAATAACTTTTCCTCTATTTTCTGTTTTGACATTAGCTCATTTCTATTTGGAGCAAGTAAACAGGATGAAGTTGTAAAAAGTGTACCTTTACCATCTGTTTCTATCGAGCCCCCTTCAAGAATAAAGTCTTTACAATTAACTATCTTTCCATTTAATACTGATTGTGAAAATATTTTTCTATTAAGTTTATTATCTTTATCATATTTAAACTTTTTGCCCCAGCCATTAAACTTAAAATCGAGAAATAACGATTCTTTATCACTTGCGTTACACGAAGGTACAAGTGTAATAGGCAAAACATCTCTTGCCCATGTATCATTATTCTCACAAAAACTAAAAACTATTCTATTAAAATTATTATCGGTTAATCTTTTCTTAAGTAAAGATTTTGTATCTTCTACATTAGGTGAGATAACAAATAAACGTTCGTAATTAGTAATTATCATCGCCAACTGAATATATGTTTCTGTTATTTCGTCTAAATAAGCATTCCAATCTGTATTTTTATCTGGCCATATTAAAGCTATCGCACTTTGTTGCTCCCATTCAGAAGGTAAACGATAATTATTGTTCATGGGGATAATATTTTATTAATAATCGTGAATATATTTTATGCAAAACTACACGTTTTTTTTTAGTTGCACAAATATTCTCTCCTTTCATAAAAGAAAGTAATATAGAAAAAAGGTAACATATAAGATAAGTTTATAATATTTAGTATTATCTTTGCATAAAGTATATATAAAAATAAGTATCAAAATAATATTTACATCATAAAAATATATATGGAAGATAAGATTTATCACTTTATAAGTGTCAACTATGAACTTCATAGCATAGTTGATGAAATAGAAGAGTTTATAGAAAAAACAGAAGAAGAACATCCTCTAAACTTCTATTCTGGTTGTGAAATGACTATACCTGCATTTGAAGATAAAATTATCGACCAAGTAGCAGGTAGTACTATCGAATTTTCGCTACCTAAAGAACAAGCATACGGGTTATTTATTCCTGAGAAAGTTATTGACATTGACAAATCTGTCTTTACTATTGATGGTGCTTTTGATAATGAAAACATATTTATAGGGGCAACTATACCTTTACAAAATAATGAGGGTAGACGCTTTTTGGGTAAAGTAATTGATATAAATGAAAACAAAGTCAAAGTAGACTTGAATCATCCATTAGCTGGTAAAACTCTAAAATTTAATGTTAAAGTATTAGAGAATCGTAAAGTACCAAAAGAAGAAGTAGATAATTTTTTTGAGAATATGAAAAAACAGCATGGAGGATGCAGTTGTGGGGGAAATTGTGGATGTGGATGCAAAGGAAATAACGGAAATTGTGGATGCCACTAAACTCTATTACTTAAACACATGTCTAACACAATTGGAACTATATTCAGACTAACTACATTTGGAGAAAGTCATGGACTTTGTATAGGAGGAATTGTTGATGGTATGCCTTCTGGCATAATAATAGATTATCATTACATACAAAGTGAATTAAACAGACGTAGACCTGGCCAAAATAATCTTACAACAAGTCGAAATGAATTGGATGAAGTAGAGTTTTTAAGTGGCATATTTGAAGGTAAAACCACTGGTACTCCCATTGCATTTATTGTTCAAAATAAAAATCAAAAATCAACAGACTACAACAATATAAAAGATATATTTCGCCCATCTCATGCAGATTATACTTATTATAAAAAATATGGAATAAGAGATTACAGAGGCGGAGGAAGAGCCTCTGCTCGCATAACTATAGCACGTATTGTAGCGGGAGCATTAGCAAAAATAGTGCTTAATAAGTATAATATAACTATAAATGCTTTCACATCGCAAGTGGGAAATATTTCTATTGAAAAAGATTATAAGAAACAAGACTTATCCCTTATAGAAATGTCACCGATAAGGTGTCCTGACCCTAAAATATCAAAACTTATGGAAAAACTTATTGCTAAAGTGAAGAAAGAAGAAGATACTATAGGGGGTATTATAACTTGCATTATAAAAGGGTGTCCAATAGGTATAGGTGAACCTGAATTTGATAAACTTCATTCGCGATTAGGAGCTGCAATGTTAAGCATAAATGCAGCAAAGGGGTTTGAGTATGGAGACGGATTTGAAGGATGTGAAAAAAGAGGAAGTGAAGAAAATGATAAATTTATATTATCAACCAATAATAAAAATGAAACTATAATAAAAACAAAAACAAACCATAGCGGCGGTATTCAAGGAGGTATAAGTAATGGAGAAGACATTTATTTCCGTGTTGCTTTCAAACCTATTCCTACTATACTTAAAGAACAAGAGAGTATAGATATACACTATAACAAAGATACTATAAAACCTAAAGGAAGACACGACACTTGTGTTTTACCAAGAGCTGTGCCTATAGTTGAGGCTATGGCTGCTATAACTTTATTAGATATGATACTTGTTAATAATGCTTATCATAATACCATAACCTAACACTATTAAGTATATTAGTATTATATATTATGCGTTATTGCCATTAACATAATCGGTAAAAAAAAAACATCATCAACAAAAATCTTTATGCAATAATAATAATAGTAAAGAAATTTTACTATTATAAAAGGTTATAAAAATCGTTTAAGTAAAAGCCCTGCTGCGATCCTTATAGAAACACCTGATAGGATTTATAAGAAACGCTGAAACGTTTTAATAAGAATCGCAGCAGGGCTTTTACTTAAACGATTAGCTGGTTTGTTAAATATTTTATAAAGATTTGTTTCTTAAATAGTTATGGGGCATAAATTTACAGTAAAAAAATATCTTAAATATAGATAGTTTCATTCTCTATATGCTTTTAAAATAGAAATATTTTTAAATCTATTTTTGTTTATATTTTTTACTTTATATCGTTACTTGTAACAGGTAACAACAACAATAAAACAATGTTTTTTAATGGTGTTTGTCATAATACCATAGCTCTATACTATTTATAATATTTTGCCATAATATGTAACATCCTGGTCCTATTGATGAAAGAGGATTAAGATAAGTAGATGACACCCAAATAGCAAATGAAGTGTTCTTTTGGCCCAAAGCTTGACCGGCTTCTATCTCATGCCCGAAGAATTTACCTATAAAACGCCCTACAACAAACTGAACTGTACACACAGCTAAAACAGAGAAAGCTATTATAACAAAAAATAATATGCTAAGATCTGAATGGACTATATTACGAACTGTTATACCTGTAACTATAGATAAGGAGCATGCCCAAAGATAAAATCCTAAATTTTTAAATGACAATATCCTATGATAAACCGAAGAAAGAAGATGCCAGTGTTTTGTAAAATAAGCAAAAAGCATTGGAAGAACTAAAATTACAACTACCCTATTAAGCATCATCATAAAAGAGCTAATAAAACTAATTGAAGCGGAAGACTCTACTAAAGGAAAACTTAAAGGGATAAGTATAGCACTAACTAAATTAGATAAAAATGTATAAGAGGTCATTTCTTCTATGTTTCCACCTAACTTTTGTGTTACAACTGCCGTAGCTGAAGCACAAGAACATATTATACATGACAGAATACCCTCAAAAATTATAATACCATGTTCGGTAAGATTAAATATAAGAATTATACCTACAACTATAGCAACTGATATTATCTGAAAAGCTGTAACGAAGAAATGCCACTTTACAAATTTTAACCTGCTAAAATTAACCTTACAAAAGGTAACATATAACATTAAAAACATAGATATTGGAAGAAGCTCATTCATTAATGGCTCTAAAAAAGAAGAATATGAACTAATACATGGAACAAATGCGAAAATAAAATAAACTAAAGTACCAACAAACATAGCGATTGGTAATATTAAACGTTTTACTATAGATAAACAATGCATTTCAACTATTTTTTTATATTATCCTGATATAAATTAAGTTGCTAACGTCTATAACACTAACAACTTATACATTATATATAATCAATGTAAATTATAAATTATCTTTTTCTATATACTTAAAATATCTATAAGTGCCAACTTTCAACTCGACACATGCTGCCTCATCAGTAACAATAATCCCATGTTTATGCTGCTGAATAGCTGATATTGGCCACAAATGTGTTACTGGTCCTTCAACTGCTGCGTGCAATGCACGAGCTTTTGCATAACCATTAACTAAAATCATAACTTCACGAGCATCCATTACAGTAGCTACACCTACTGTTAAAGCAGACTTTGGAACCTTATTAACGTCATTATCAAAAAAACGTGAATTAGCAATTATTGTATCTGTTGTTAAAGTTTTTTGACGAGTACGACTTGAAAGACTTGAACATGGTTCATTAAAAGCAATATGCCCATCAGAACCAATTCCACCAATAAACAAATCAATACCACCAGCCTCAGCTATCATAGTTTCATAATTAACACACTCTGCGTCTAAATCTTTAGCATTTCCATCAAGGATATGAATATTAGAACGTGGTATATCTATATGACTAAACAGAATACGTTCCATAAATGAATGATAACTTTTAGGGTGGTTCTCTGATAATCCTACATACTCGTCCATATTAAAAGTTATAACATTCTTAAAACTTACTCTACCTTCAGTATAAGCTTTTACTAATTCTGCATACATACCTACAGGAGATGAACCTGTAGGAAGACCCAAAACAAATGGAGCTTTTTTGTCAATCGAAGCCTTATTAATACGCTTTACTACATAATTTGCAGCCCACTTTGACAACTGCTCATAATTAGATTCAATTAATAATCTCATAATTTGATCATTTAATTTACATACAAAAGTAAATAGTTTATAAATAAAATAATATATAAAATAAAAAAAATAAGCTATTTCTTAGTATCTTTGCACATAATCATATCTATAAAATAACCATAATAGTTATACATATTAACTAATAAATGAAAGAATTTATAATATCAGAAGTAAAAGCAGAAACTGCTATATTAGTTGGTCTCATAACTCAAGAACAAAATGAAGAAAAAACAAATGAATATCTTGATGAACTCCAATTCTTAGCAGATACAGCTGGAGCAGTAACTGTTAAAAGATTCACACAAAAAGTAGGAGGTCCAAACTTAACTACATATATAGGAAAAGGAAAACTTGAAGAAATAAAAAATTTCATAAAGGAAAAAGAAGATAATGAAGAGCCGATAGGGATGGTCATTTTTGATGATGAATTATCTGCTAAACAGCTTAGAAATATAGAAAAAGAGCTAAAGGTTAAAATCTTAGATAGAACTTCGCTCATTCTTGATATATTTGCTATGAGAGCTAAAACAGCTAATGCAAAAACACAAGTAGAATTAGCCCAATATAGGTATATGTTACCAAGACTTCAACGATTATGGACACACCTTGAAAGACAAGGAGGAGGGTCAGGCTCAGGAGGAGGAAAAGGATCTGTAGGACTAAGAGGACCTGGAGAAACACAATTAGAAATGGATAGACGTATAATCCTACAACGTATAACTTTATTAAAACAACGTCTAAAAGATATTGAAAAACAAAAAACAACACAAAGGAAAAACCGTGGACGCCTCATTAGAGCAGCCTTAGTAGGATATACAAATGTAGGAAAGTCTACCATAATGAATTTACTTTCTAAAAGTGATGTTTTTGCAGAAAATAAATTATTTGCTACATTAGATACAACCGTAAGAAAAGTTGTAATTCAAAACTTACCTTTCCTACTTGCAGATACAGTAGGATTTATAAGAAAACTTCCTACTGACCTGATAGAATCCTTTAAATCAACATTAGACGAAGTAAAAGAAGCCGATATATTAATACACGTTATTGATATATCACACCCTGACTTCGAAGAACAAATGCAAATTGTAAACCAAACACTTTTGGATATAGGATGTGCTAATAAACCATACATGATAGCATTCAATAAAATTGATAACTATAAATGGGAGGAAAAAGAAGATGATGACTTAACTCCGATAACTAAAAAAAATATATCTCCACAACAATTAAAAAACACATGGATGGCAAAATTAGATAATGATTGTATTTTTATATCTGCGAAAGAAAAAGAAAATATTAACAATCTAAAAGATATGATTTATCAAAAAGTAAAAAAACTACACGTACAAAAATACCCTTACAACGATTTCCTATATACAATAGAATAAAAGCTAAATAACATATATAAAATTTACTGATAAAAATTATTTTTAATAATAAATATATGATATACAGATCATTAAATAACAACGAAATAGATATATTAGAAAAAAATAACTGTTGGGCAGAAAATTGGACAAATGTTAAAGTTGCAAACGAAGGATTTCAAGCAAAATTTTTTCATAGGGTTATATTTTATGGAAAAATTAAACTTGGAAAAGTAGAAAAAGAAGTAGAAGTAACAAAGGGATTTGTTAAACACTCTGGAATAAACGATGCAACTTTAAGAAATGTCTCTGTTGGAGATAACTGTTTGATAGAAAAAATTGGAAGCTATATAAACAACTACACTATAGGAAATGACTGTATTATAACAAATATTTCCGTAATGGAAACACAAGAGGGGGCAACATATGGTCAAGGTAATATTATATCCGTATTAAATGAGGTTGGAGACGGAAATATCATTTTATACTCTGAACTTAACAGCCAATTTGCAGCCTTCATGGTTAAACACTTTAAAGATAAAACTCTAAAAAATGCTATAAGACGTCTGATATCTGAAGAAATTGCAAGAACTATACCTGATAGAGGATGTATAGGAGATAAAGTAAAAATTACTAATACAAAAGAAATTACAAACACTATAATACAAAACGAGTGTGAAATATCAGGCACAAGCAGATTAAGCGACTGTACAATACTAAGCTCTGAAAAATCAAATGTTTACATAGGGACTGGAGTAATATGTGAAAACTCTATCATAAGCTATGGAACAAGTGTTACTAATAGTGTAAAAATGCAAGACTGCTTTGTTGGAGAAGCTTGTCAAATTTCAAATGGTTTTACAGCATCACAAAGCGTATTTTTCGCTAACTCGTTCATGTCTAATGGAGAAGCATGTGCTGCGTTCTGCGGACCATTTTGTGCATCTCACCATAAAAGTTCATTATTAATCGGAGGTATGTTCTCATTTTATAATGCAGGCTCTGGAACTAACTTCTCTAACCACGCATACAAAATGGGACCAATACACTGGGGACTATTAGAAAGAGGATCGAAAACAGCGAGTGGAAGCTATATTCTAATGCCTGCCACAATAGGAAGTTTTTCTGTATGCTTTGGGAAACTCATGCATCATCCTAATACCAAATCACTTCCCTTTTCATACTTAATAGCATACGGAGAAACTATGTACTTAGTACCTGGAAGAAATATAACAACTGTGGGACTATATAGAGACGTAAAAAAATGGCCTAAAAGGGATATTAGAGCTAAAAACTCTCAAAAAAGTATCATAAACTTTGATTGGCTTTCTCCCTTCTCGGTAGAAGAAATCATAAAAGGGAAAAAAATATTAGAGAGTCTACAAAAAGCAAGTGGAAAAGATGTTTCATCATACATATATCATGAATATGTTATAAATGCTTCTAGCCTAAAGAAAGGTATTAAATACTATGATATAGCACTTAAAATATACATGGGAGCTGTTTTAAAAAGAGCTCATAAATGGAATTTCTTCGGTAAACCTACTACAAAAATTGGAATTGGGGATTGGAATGATTTATCTGGTTTACTATTACCAAAAAGCGAAGAAAATCAAATCATAAATGATATAAAAGACGGCATTATGGAAACTATCCAAGACGTTACCGATAGATTTCAAATTATTAATGAAAACTATCATAAATACCAATGGACATGGACTTATAAACTAATACTTGACTACTATAAAGTAAAAGAAATTACACCAGAACTGGAAGAAACAATACGAAAAGACTATATAGAAGCAAAAAGAACATGGATAGAAGAAATCAAAAAAGATGCAGAAAAAGAATATAATATAGGAGATGTTGAAGAAGAAGTTCTTACAGAATTCATACAAAATTTAGACCAAGAAACTAATTATGAACAATGATTATTAAAAGATACTATTGAAAATATCATATATGTTAAATCTAAATAAAAAGTATTATGTTTAAAAAACTTAATTTCCCAAAATTAGGATTATCACTATTAATGCTACTAAGCATAAATGTAACCAATGCGCACACTTATAAATATAAAAGTGTACCCAACGATCCTATGAAGACCCGCATTTATACACTAAATAACGGGCTCAAAATCTACATTAGTGTAAATAAAGAAAGACCACGTATACAAACATATATTGCTGTTAGAACAGGTAGTCGTAATGACCCTGCTGAAACAACAGGTCTTGCTCACTACCTTGAACATATAATGTTTAAAGGTACTAAAAACTTTGGTACCTCTAACTATGAAGCAGAATTACCATATTTAAAAGAAATAGAGAACTTGTATGAACAGTATAGACATATTACAGACCCTCAAAAAAGAACATTATGGTATAGTAAAATTGATTCTGTTTCACAAATAGCTGCTAAGTATAACATACCTAATGAATATGATAAACTGATGGCTTCAATAGGTAGTAAAGGAACTAACGCTTACACATCTAACGATGTTACATGCTATGTTGAAAACATACCAAGTAATGAATTTGAATCATGGGCAAAAATACAAGGTGATAGATTTCAAAATATGGTAGTTAGAGGCTTCCATACAGAATTAGAAGCAGTATATGAAGAATATAACATAGGATTAGCAAGCGATAGCCGTAAAATGTTTGAGGGTATTATGGCAAAATTATTCCCTAGACATCCATACGGAACACAAACTACTATTGGAAAAGGTAATCACCTTAAAAATCCATCTATAACTAATATAATGAACTACTACCATAGGTATTATGTGCCAAATAACATGGCTATATGTCTTTCTGGAGACCTTGACCCAGATAAAGTAGTTTCAACAATAGATAAATATTTTGGAGGCTGGAAAAAAAGTCAAACTTTAAGCTACCCACAATATGAACCTCTTACTAAATTAACAACACCTGTTGATACAACTATTGTTGGACAAGAAGCAGAAATGATATATATTGGATGGAGAGCAAAAAAAGCTAATTCACTACAAGGAGATACTTTAAGAATCATCAGCGAACTGCTAAATAATGGAAAAGCAGGAATTTATGATTTAAACTTAAACCAAAAAATGAAACTGCAAGGGGCTGGAGCTGGATTTGATGAACTAGCAGACTATTCTATGTTCCTAACTATTGGAGTACCTAAAAAAGGACAAACATTAGAAGACGTAAAAAAATTGCTATTAGAAGGTATAGAAAAACTAAAACGAGGAGAATTTTCTGATGATTTACTACCGGCTGTTATCAATAACTATAAAAGGTCTTACTATAAAAATTTAGATAAAAATAAATTTAGAGCAAATGAATATGTTAATGCCTTTATAAATAAAATAGACTGGAATCAATATGTTAATACTATAAATAGAATATCTAAATTTACAAAAGCTGAAATAGTAAAATTTGCTAACAAGTTCTTTGATAACGGATATGCTGTAATATATAAAAAACAAGGTATAGACACATCTGCTAAAAAAGTAAATAAGCCTAAAATAACACCGATACCAACTAATAATGATAAACAATCTAAATTCCTAAAAGAAATAGTTAATCATAAAGTTGAACCGATAAAACCTGCTTTCGTAAACTTTAAAAAAGACTTAACAAAAGGAACTATCAAAAACGGATGGCCTATACTATATAAAAAAAATACACAAGACGAACTATTTACACTATATTTTGAAATACCATTTGGAGAAGAAAGCAACATACTACCATCCTACGCTGCATCATATATAGACTATTTAGGCACTAACAAACTAACTAATGAACAAATAAAACAAGAGTTCTATAAATTAGCATGCGACTACAGCATAGGACAAACAAAAGATGAAACATACATAGAAATATCAGGACTAAACGAAAACTTACCTAAAGCATTAGCTCTATTTAACAATGTAATAGAAAATGCTAAAGTTGACAAAAAGGCCTATGACAATTGTGTTGAATTGTTAATCAAATCACGCAACGATATGAAAACTAATCAAAATGATAATTTCAAAGCTCTTTTGGACTATGGAATATACGGAAAATATAATCCAACTAGAAACATTCTTAGCGAAAAAGAACTAAAGAATTTAGACCCACAAAAATTATTAAACTCACTGAAAGACTTAAAAAAATACAAACAAACTGTACTATATTATGGACCATCAAATATTAAAGATATAGATAAACTAATATGTAAGACTTTCAAAACACCTAAGAAATTTTCAAAAATACCAACAGCAAAACATTATATAACAGAACAAACTAATAAAAATGAAGTTTTAATAGCACCATATAATGCAAAAAATATTTATATGGTACAATTCCATAATACTAATAAACCATGGAATCCTAAAAATGCTTCTAAAATAGCACTATTTAATGAGTATTTCGGAGGTGGAATGAATGCTATAGTGTTCCAAGAAATAAGAGAAGCACGCGGTTTAGCCTATTCTGCAAGTGCAAGCTACTCACAACCAAGTAGACTAATAGATAAAGAAGGATTCTATACATATATAATTACACAAAATGATAAAATGATGGACTGTATTAAGCAATTCAACCAACTGCTTAATAAAATTCCTGAAAGACAAGCGAGCTTCGAACTTGCAAAGAAAAGTCTTGCTAAAAGTCTTGCATCATCAAGAATAACAAAATTCTCTATATTATTAGCTTATCTTAATTCTAAAAAAATGGGATTAGACTACAGCATAAGTGAAAGAATATACAACGAATTGCCAAAAATAACATTAAAAGATATTATAAATTTTGAAAAAGAAAACATAGCAAATAAGACTTTCAAATATATGATACTTGGAAATGAAAAAGAATTAGACTTAAAAGGTATAGAACAAATATCACCTATAAAACGAGTTTCTACACAAGAGATTTTCGGATATTAATATATCACAATAACAAATCATAAAACTATCTAATACAACTATCATTATGAGAATGAGCCTTATTTTTCTATTGGCTCATTCTCATATTTTTTATATAATAAAGTACTTATGTATATTGCTTTTTATTGTTTTTAACATATGGGGGGGGGTAAAATATTCTTATTTATTAAATTTGCAAATATTTATAAACTTTACAAGTTAAATGAATTTACAAAAATAATTATTGCTGTCCGGTAAAACTCAAAAGAGCATAAATATCTTCCCCAAAGCCCCGTA
>CAMPYS010000019.1 GCA_946998295.1 uncultured Prevotella sp. | reverse complement strand
AAGTCTAGGCTTTGTGCATAAAAAAGAGGATGTGTACATTTTGACACACCCTCTTGATTTTAATAGTAGTTATTTTTATAAATATAAAATTTTAAGCATTTTCAAATTCTTCTAAGAATCTAATATCATTTTCAGAAAATAATCTTAAATCGCTAACGCGATATTTTAAATTAGTTATTCGTTCTACTCCCATACCAAAAGCATAACCAGTGTACACAGTTGAGTCTATACCACATGCTTCAAGGTCATGAGGATCGACCATTCCACATCCTAATATTTCTACCCATCCTGTATGTTTGCAGAATCCACATCCTTCTCCTCCACATATATTACAGTTTATATCCATTTCTGCACTTGGTTCTGTAAATGGAAAATAACTTGGTCTTAATCGGATTTTAGTATCTGCGCCAAACATTTCACGAGCAAATGTTAGAAGAACCTGTTTTAAATCAGCAAAACTTACATTTTTATCAACATATAATCCTTCTACTTGATGAAAGAAGCAATGAGCTCGTGCGCTAATAGCTTCATTTCTATATACACGTCCGGGACATAATACACGAATAGGCGGTTTATGTGTTGACATATAGTGAGCTTCATCATTTGAAGTATGGCTTCGTAACAAAATATTTTTAGTTACATCTAATGTATTTGTGCGTTCAATAAAAAAAGTATCTTGCATATCTCTTGCTGGATGGTCTGCAGCAAAGTTTAGCATTGTAAAAACGTGTTTATCATCATCTATTTCGGGACCTTGATATAGTGTGAATCCCATTCTGCTGAATATATTTATAATTTCATTCTTTACAATTGTTAAAGGATGTCTTGTTCCTAATTTTATAGGATAAGCAGTACGTGTTAGATCTATATCAGTATTTGATGAGTTTGTTATTTCGAGTTGATCTCTTAAAGAATTTATGCGTTCTTGGGTAAGTTGTTTAAGTAAATTAATTTTTTTTCCTACAACTTTTTTTTCTTCTGCAGGTATATTACGAAATTCCACCATTAAGGTATTTATCATACCTTTTTTACTTAAATATTTTAGTCGAAGCTGCTCTACTTCATCTACATTTTTGGCAGTGATAGTGTTTATTTCTTTTAAAAGTTTTTCTATCTTCTCTAACATAATCATTTTAAGTATTTTGATGCAAAGTTACAATTTAAAATTTTAATTTGTATCTTTAGTTAATAAAAATAATTGAAGTTACGCAGGATAACAAAATGTTTTATTTATTACAGTTTTTTGCCGCCAAATTAATATTTAGTGTATTTGTATTTCTAAGTATTTGTTTTAAGTCGCTAATTATTCCCATAGGTGTATCTTTATCAGCTCGTATGCTTACTATCATTCTTTTTCTATCAATCGGATTCATGCGTTTTCTTTCTTGAGATATAAGTTGTTCAATTTCTTTTAATTTTACTATTTTATCATTTAGCTGTATTTGTGTTTCGTTGCTTATTATTTCACCTTTATTATTGGTTGGTTTACCTATATAAATATATGATACTGTAGTTTTTTTAATTAATTTTGTAAGTTCTTTTCCTTGTGGTATTTGATATTTTACTTTTATATTTGCTTTTCTCATGTGTGTTACTAACATAAAGAAAAAAAGAATTGTGAATATAAGATCAGGAAGAGAGGCTGTGTTTAGTTCTGGTATAATATGTTGTTTTTTTTGTCCGAAGTTCATTAGTAGTCTCCTTTTATTTAAATACTGTATATGTCTCAGATATTTGTTGTGGTATTTCTTTATTAGTTTGTTCTTTTTGTTCATTAGTACATTGAGAATAGTAGGTTCCAAAATGTTCTAATGTGTATTGGTTTTTTATCTGATTATATGCTGCAACGATTTGATTTTGTAATTTAAAATATGTGTTATATTTTGCTTTTCTATCAGTATTTACAATAATTACATATTGCGTACTTTTATTGCTTAATTTTTTTATGATATAAGATTTTAAGGTATCTACTTTGATCAGTGTTTGATTCATAAAAATTTTATTTTCATTTGTTATATCAAATTTAATAGTTTTGTTAGAGCTAATATATGTTTTATTATTTTCGTTTTTATTTTTTGGTTGTAATTGTCTATCAATTCCTATATCTAAATCCATAGAAGTTGTTATTAAAAAAAGTATAAGCATTATAAATGATATATCTGCAGTTGATGCTGTATTTAGTCCAGGAACTTTTAAATATCGTTTTTTTATCATTTTCCCGTATTTACTTTTTATGTTTTAGTTTGAAAATCTTTTTTAAGTGCAGTGTTCCATACATTGCTAATATTATGCCTATGGTTAATAGAAGTACAGATGTATTGATGAACATATCTGCAAATCTAAGCCAAAATTTATTATTGAATATATTACCGTTAATAGTCATTACTGATACAGAGCCTGTAATAGCTGTTATTATTAACAATAATATTGTAAATAACCAAGTTGTATATTTTATTTTTTGTATAGGTATTTTATTAATAGTTTTGTTGTTTTTATTCTTGGCTATACTTTTAATAGCAGATATTATTGACACTAAAATTGAAATACTTAATAGTATCCAAATTGTTATAATTATTATATCAGTAAATCCTAATATAATAGGATTGTTATTATCTTCAATGTTAGAGTTGAATAAAATGGAATAGAATAATATAAATATTATTCCTATTATTGATACAAGTGAAAATAATATTATTTTTGAAAGTTTATATGTATGCATTATTTTTAGTTATTATTTTTTAATTTATACTTCATAATAGCATCTAATAACATAATGGCAGTTTCTTCCATTTGTGTAGTTAAACTTTCTATTTTTGATAATATATAGTTGTAGAATAGTTGCAGAATTAGTGCGGTGATTATTCCGAAGATAGTGGTTATAAGTGCTACCTTCATACCTGCTGCAACATTTACTGGGCTAATATCTCCAGCTATTTGTATTTGGTCAAAAGCCATTACCATACCTATTACTGTACCTAAAAAGCCTAATGATGGAGCAATGGCTATGAAGAGTGTTATCCACGAGCATCCTTTTTCTAAATTATTACTTTGTACATTGCCGTAAGCAGATATACTTCGTTCTATATCTTCAATAGAAGTGTTGATGCGAAGAAGTCCTTGATAACAAATGGATGCTATAGGACCTTTAGTGTTTCTACTAAGTTCTTTTGCTTGTTCTATTTCATTTTTTGAAATAAGATTATCTATTTTAGACATAAATTTTTTAGTATCAATTTCTGAAAGGCTTAAATATATAATACGTTCAATACAGAAAGCCAGACCTAATACTAAAGCTAATGCAACTAATGACATAAATCCTGCATTACCTTCTATAAATTTTTGCTTTAGCATTTGATGAAACCCTGAAGATATATTTTTATTATCGGTATTAGATGATACATCATTCTCATCAATTGTTGAAAGTGTTTGATTTGTTATATTATTTGTTCGTGATGAAGTACTTGGAACAGCTAACGCTATATATGGAATAGAGGTGCAAAGAAATATAGCTATTGTTAAGTAAACTATTAGTTTTTTCATACTATGAAATATTTTAAATAATATTTTTATGGAATAATAATGCTGATAAAAACTTAAATAAAATAATTATTTATTCGTTCATTAAAATTTCATTATAATTTAACAATTACATTAAAGTATTTACAAAGGTACACTCTTTTTATATATGTAGAGCAGTACAATAAGTAATTGTTGTCTATAGAAACACTTATTAACAGTATTCTTATTTTATTAAGTAGTGTGATATGTATATAATCATAATGGGGTACAATTATTGTACCCCATTATGATTATATATTTATTATAGATATTTATCTACGATATTTCACCTTAAAATTTTCTTTATTGAACTCTGTATATTTTTTGTCGCGTGTTCTCCAGCTATTATCATAGTCCCATTTTCTGTAAATGCATTGATCGTAGTTTGGAACGATGCGATTTTTGGGCGATTCTCTACCATTCTCTGGATAGTCAAATTTAATGATAGCCATAATAGGATATTCTTTATAATTACCTTTAGCATCGTATCCTCTACCAAAATGGTCGTTTCCAAATCGGCGAAAATATCTGGTCATATAGTATTCTAAATATTTATAGTATTCATTTAAATTACGTATATCATAATATGTACGAGTTAGATAATTACCAAATAGGCCCCTATAATTTCTTTCTGCATTATATCCTACAACTGGAAATACTCTATAGCAATCAACTTTAGAAAAATCACCATCACTAAGGCTGGATTTTCCCCACCATGTTTCGCTTTGCAAAGAATCAAGGGGAACGTAGGCATTTCCGATCCATCTACTTTGTATAACAAGGCGGCTACCTATGTTTCCATAAGAATCTTTAACATTGTCGAATGTAGCACATGTACCGTCGTCTTTATCCTTAGTTGGTAGGTAACCCATATTTATAAAGCGATAACGGTATGCACATCTATATCTACGACCATAATGATTTTCATTATCTTTATCAGCATCGAATCTTATAGCATAAAATTCACGAATACTTTTATTGGGGTAAAAAAAACTCCAAAATTTATTTGTTTCTTTATGTGCGTTTAAATAACTTTTTTCATAATTATTATCTAAAGGAAATTTTGTATCATCTTTCATAAAGAATATCTCGTTATATGCTTTTCGTTCAAAGTAGGCATCTGCTCCTTTAACTCCATTATACCCAAATTCAAGGTTATCTGAGTATTCTCCTAAATTATTTGGTATTGCAATTGCCCATTGGTTGTTAGATGGTACCATGAAATTAGGGTAAATCCAATTTATATTATTTACATCCCTTCTTTTTAATTCTATTGGTGTTATGGTGTATCCGTCAACTTTTCCATAGTTTTTATTGGAGTTTTTGAAGAATACTTCCTCTGCAAATCCAGGCTTATCTATTTTTGTTGTACAGATAGTCTTTGCAAATCGTTCTAACTGGTTAGGCCATGGGAACTTAGGCTTTCCATTTTCTGTATTAGAGAATTTTGGATATATTACTTTTAATTCTACGTTATATGCCATTCCCATTATGCCTTTTCCCGATTTATCTCTTAGGTTATTAAATGGTGCCCATTCGTCTGTTCCACCATCGCCATAGCACCATTCATCTGCATAGTAAACTTTATTTTTACTTATATGCTTTTTCCCAAGCATTGCACCTCCTTTTTCAAGAGTGATACATGTCATGTTATCTAAGGTAGCATGATCTTCTGTTGTTTTATCAAAAGGCATTCCCCAAACATAAAATATATCATACTCATTTTGTGTGTCGTTGCGCATTTTTTCTGAGTCGTAAACATAATGGAATTCATAACTTCTGTCATTGCCTCCAGTGGATTTCTCATTTTGGTGTAACCAAAAGTATTTTGTTTCATCCATTTCATCATTCCAAAGCCATTCATTTACGATAGATGTATCCTCAGGATTAAATGTTGTTCTATGCAAACCATCTTCTTGATTAATACCAATTTCAAATCCCCCGCTAGCGGTCATTTGAGAGCTAACAAATCTGTAACAGTGAGCTTTCCTGCCTATTAAGTCTGTATTACGATGTACTTTTATTTTGAAAAGTGTACCAAGTGGTTTAAAATCAAATTTAAGTAGATTAATAGTATTTTCCTTTTTAATATTTAGTTTCATCCAACTTGTTGCAAATGCTGCTGCAACTCTTTGTCTACCAAATTTATCTTTTGTGTTGTGTAGTTTTGATAAATATGGATTGTATGGATCGAAATCTACATAGGTATAATATTTTTTTAAATTTGTTGATTTATAACTTGGTTTATATGCGCCACCTATTATACCTACTATACGCCAATCTTCATCAGGTTTTATATCTATAGGTTTATCAGTTTGATTAACCCAATGTAGTGTTATTTTTTGTGGTTTTTTTATTTCAAAGTGTACACCTCCGTTTTTGATATCAGTAACATTATCAAATTTTATTTCACCTGCTGCAAGTTCACATTTCTTATCATCAAAACGACCATATTCATCATATAGTTTTGAATCATATTTTACAAGGAATATTCTTGCAGTAATATCTGAACCATCTTTTACAGGCATGAAGTTATCATTTAAAACAACTGCACGTGTTTCTTTACCGTTCTCATTAATACCTTTTATAGGTGGACGTTCCATATCAGCATCCCCTTCAATTGATATAGTAGACGTAATATCATTTGTGTTACCACCATGTTCACCGTTAAGAAGGCTATTACTTGTTGGTTCTAATATATCTTTATCGGTACAATTACTAAACATCATAATAGTTAAGATGCATGAAAATAAACCAATCATAGCATATTTATGTGAATATGCGAGGTATAAAAATTTATTATTCATAATAATATTTTGTGTTAATTAGTGTTTTAATGTTTGTTTACTTAATTTTAATCTGGCAATTTGCCAATATGAAATCCACCCATCGAACCAGACATTTGTATCATTGGGGTTGATGTGTCTTTAGGTGTGTCCTTTATTTCTATTGCATCAAATTGAGGAGATGTGTAAACTGATTTGTTTTCGTTTTCTTCCATAATAATAAAATAATATTTATTTGTTTTATACTTAAATTCACATTATAATATAATAATAGTCTTCTATCAGATTTATTAATAAATCTGATAGAAGACTATACAATTAGTCTATTCAATATAAAAAATATTAAATATTTATGGGGGGGGGTAATATTTATTAACAGTTTAAATGTACCCATATAAATCCTTTCTTAAAATAAAAATGAGTTCATTAGTAATTTCCAAGATATAAATAATTTATTTTTACATTTATTTATTATTTATCAATTAGAATATAATATTTAGTATATTTTACATCTAATTATTAATAGCTTTGTATAACGAAATGTTACCTTTGCAAAGGTATGAAAAAAATAAATAATAATATAAATTATTAAGAAATTATTTTTATATATGTAGAAAAAATAAGTAATTTTGCATTTAATTATTTACTCAAAACTTAATATAATAACTTAATTTTTACTATTTAATATGACAAAAGATACTCAAAGGAAAGGAAATGCAAAAATTCATAACTATTGTGATAGTATTAGTGATGACATTTTAAAAGATCTTGAAACTAAAATAGAAATAGAACTTATAAGAAAAGAAAAATATACAGTTCCTACTTATTCTGCAAAGCAGCTTGCTAAAGATATAAATACTAATACACGATATTTATCAGCAACATTTAATTTGAGATATGGTACTAATTATTCTAACTATGTAAATAAACTGAGAGTCTTAAAAGCAAAGAAGTTACTTGTAAAAGAAAAGGGGCTTAGCTTAACAATGGAAGATATAAGCTATATGGTAGGATTTTCTAATCGTCAATCTTTTTATACTGCATTCTATAAATTTGTCGGCATGACTCCTCGTCATTATCGTATTAATTTCTTTAAAGAAAAATATACTAAATTGGCTGAGGATAATGGTTAATAATATGAACTGACTTTTAACAATAAATATGGAAAATAAATCTTTTAGTTATATTGCAGTAACATTTGATGATATTCAAATGTTACGCTATCGTTTAGAAGGGTTTGAAAACTTGTCATTACAGCAAAAGCTATATATTTATTGTCTTGCTAAAGCAACAATATTCGGTAGAGATATAACTTTTGACCAATTTGGTAAATATAATTTGAAATTGCGTAAAGTATTAGAATTAATAGTTGAAAAGAAAATAGAGGTATATACATCTAATTTTTATGCAATAAAGTTATATTTACGTAAAGTATGGTTTTCAAGTGGTCCTTACCATCATTATTCTATGGATAAATTTCAACCAAATTTTACTAAAGATTATTTTTTATATGCATTGGAACAGATTCCAACAGCAATGTTGCCATTAAGTAAAGAAGAAACTCGAGAAGAGTTAATAGAAAATCTTACTAAACTAATATTTGATAAAGATTATTTGCCAAAGCGAGTAAATAAGTGTCAAGGCAAAGATATTATTAAATCTTCATCAAATAATTTTTATGATGGTGTAAATCAAAACGAGGTAGAAAATTTTTATACTAAATTAAAAGAAAAAACAATAAACAAAAATGTATCATTAGGACTAAATTCTACTCTCGTAAAAAAACAGGATAATATTATAACAGAAGAAGTATGGAAATTAAACGGTAAGTACAGTAAAGCTTTAGAACAAATAGTATATTGGCTAAAAAAAGCAAAAGCTTATGCCGAAAATAAGCAGCAAGTAAAAGTTATAGATGCTTTAATTACTTATTATAAGACAGGAGATTTAGAAAAATTTGATGATTATTCTATCGAATGGTTAAAAGAAAAAACAGGACAAGTAGATTTTATTAATGGTTTTATTGAAGTATATGGTGATCCTCTTGGTCTAAAAGGCTCTTGGGAGGGTATAGTACATTATAAAAATTATGAAGCTACAAAGCGAACAAATATAATAGCATCTAATGCACAGTGGTTTGAAGATAACTCGCCAACTGAAAAAAGATTTAAAAAAGAAAAAGTAATAGGAGTAACAGCTAGTGTAGTAATTGCGGCTATGCTTGGGGGTGATGAATATCCTGCTTCTGCGATAGGTATCAATTTACCTAATGCAGACTGGATTAGAGCGGCCTATGGTTCAAAGAGTGTAACAATTTCAAATCTTATCCATGCCTATAATGAAGCCGCTAAAGGTAATGGCTTTTTACAAGAATTTGTAAATGATGAAAAAATTATAAAACTTATAGATGACTATAATTCAATAACAGAGGATTTACATACTGATTTGCATGAATGTTTAGGTCATGGTAGTGGAAAACTTTTAGATACTACAAACCCTAATGCTTTAAAAAATTATGGTAATACTATAGAAGAAGCACGTGCAGATTTATTCGGGCTATACTATATAGCAGACGAGAAGTTATTAGAGTTAGGCCTCTTAGATAATAATTGTGCATATAAGGCACAATATTTTATGTATATATTGAATGGATTAATGACCCAATTAGTTAGAATAAAACCAGGTAAATTAATAGAAGAATCGCATATGCAGAATAGGGCTTTGATAGCTCGTTGGGCTTACGAAATAGGGAAGAGCGATAATGTAATTGAAATACTAAGAGAAGAAGATGAAAAACATGAGCTGAAGACTTATATTAAAATAAATGATTATAAAGCTTTACGAAATATATTTGCTAAACAATTAGCAGAAATACAGAGAATTAAGAGCGAAGGAGATTTAAATTCTGCTCGAAATTTAGTTGAAAAATATGCTATAAAAATAGATTCAAAGTTGCATAAAGAAATTCTTTCACGTTATGCAGAATTAAATATTCCACCATATAAAGGTTTTATCAATCCTTATCTTTATCTTGTAAAAGATAATAATGATAATATAATAGATGTAAAAGTAGATTACTTTGAGACATACGATGAGCAAATGGAAAGATATTCATTAAATTATAGTGTATTATGAAAGGTGATGTGCGTGACCAATTAAAAGCGATAAAGCAATCATTTAGATTTTATATGAATGGACAAACTGCTCAATCTATGCGCGAAAAAGGTGTTAATTATAAGGTTAATTGGGGAATCGATTTAATAACACTTAAAAAAATGGCCAAAGAAATAGGCTATAATTACGAACTATCAATAAATTTATGGAAAGAAAATAGTAGAGAATGTAAGATATTAGCGACATATATAATGCCTCCTAAAAAACTTTTAATTGAGGTAGCTGAAATTTGGATAGACCAAGTAGAAATTATAGAAATAGGAGAACTATTAGCATTTAATTTGTTACGATATACAGATTATGCTAAAAAACTAGCTTTTCAAACAATATCTACAGATGATTCGATAAAACAGATAATTGGTTACAATATATTATCAGGACTATTCACTGATAATATGTTAACTGAAACTAAAGATATAAACGAATTTATAGATCAAGCAGAGGTTGCATTATGTGATAGTACGCTACAAGTTAAACAAGCTGTCTACAGATGTTTTACACGATTTTCTTCTATGGGTAAGACTTATGAAAAAATCACTAAAAATGTATTATCACGTTTCAAATTAATATAGATATTTTGTCAAATTATTTTTTCTGTTATATAAAAATAATTAATTTTGTAATGTAATTTAATAAACTTATGAAACAGTTATTCATCGCATCATTATTAATATTATTAACAATAGGATTTTTTTCATGTAAGCATAAGAAGCAAAGCGATACTATTATAACTAAAATAACATCACATCCTAAAAAAAATAAAACCCCTCAAAAGCAAGCTATACTAAATTATAAAAAAGAAATAACATGGTTAGAGGAAAAATATACAATTTTAATACAAAGACATCCAGATACAACATTACCAGTAGTTAAAGATGATAATGGCAATACCTATTATGAGAATCAAATATCTTTAGTGATTAAGCGTAAAGATGGTACAAACTTTTATAGTCACATATTTACTAAAACAGATTTTAGACCATATGTAGGAAAACGGTATTATGATAAAGGAGTTTTGATTGGTTTTATGTTTGATAAGATACAAGGTAATGAACTTTTATTTGGAGTCAGTATAGGTTCTCCTGATCCTACATCAGATCTATCTATACCTATCGATGTAAGAATTGATAATACGGGGAAATTAATTATGAAAACATCAATAGACGTAAATATAGATGAAGAAAATACCGACTCAATTATTTAAAATTTATAAATTAAATGCCATAATAAAATATTATGACTATACAAACTAATACAATGATATTATAAAATAATATAGTATATTTGCACACAATTATTAGACACTCTATAGTATTATGAAAAAATATATCTTTTTAGGATTACTATTTTTTGTATCAATATTGTATAGTACAATAGGTTGCACAAAAAAGAAAATGGAAAGTGTAGACTCTATAAAGACCGATTCTACAGAAAATGCAGATACCACTGTTTCTACTGATTCTGCTACTGAAATAATAGCTGAGACGCCTATGCCTAAGGCTGCAGATCAGTTATTTGATGATTTCTTCTTTAATTTTATTGCAAATAAAAAGTTGCAACGTAAACGAATAAAATTTCCTTTACCTATAGAAAAAAATGGAAGAATAACCTCTATAACTAAGAAGCAGTGGAAGACAGATTATTTCTTTAGACCGCAAGGTTACTATACCTTAATTTTTGATAATGATACGCAATCAAAATATGCAAAGTCAACAGATTTAGACACTGTTATAGTCGAAAAAATTTATTTGCGTCAAGGTATAGTAAAACAATATTGCTTTGATCACCAAGATGGATTTTGGAAAATGAATAAAATAAAGAATGTAGATATATCAATTAATCATAATGCTTCATTCTTAAAATTTTTAGTTAAATTTTTTGCATCTAATAGTATATCTGATATAAAGAATCCTCTTCCTTATTTTGGACCTGATCCTAATGGCGATGAAATAGCTCGTATAAAGACTACAATTCCAGCTGCAGAATGGAGTACTTTCCTACCAGAAATTCCAGGTAATTTAATTTACAATATTTTATATGGGCAGAGATATAAGGAAAGTAAACGAAAAATACTAACTTTTCGTGGATTATCTAATGGTGTTGAAACTCAACTTGTATTTAAAAGACACGGTAATAGTTGGAAACTTGTAAAAATTAATGCATATTGATATTTTGATTTTTACCGATGAACTAATACGATAGAAAAATCTAAAGATTTAATTTAATATAGAGGGCATAATTATGCCCTCTTAATTTAGCTGAATAGTGATATAAAAAATAAATGAAAATATGAAAGATTTAGAAAACTTTAGTCTATTGCAATATAATACGTTTGGTATAGATGTTAAATGTGATAGATTTTTAGAGTATAATTCTATAGAAGAAGCAAAAGAGGTATCTAAAATTATATCCCCCCCAAAAAAAGACTATTTAATTATAGGTTCAGGGAGTAATTTACTTCTTACATCTGATTATAAAGGTATAGTTATTCATTCTGGAATTAAATTTTTAGACCGTATCGATAAATATCATATTAGATGTGGATCAGGATATAAATGGGATGATTTTGTTGCCTATTGTGTTAATAATGGATTGTATGGAGCAGAAAACTTATCTATTATACCAGGAGAGATAGGTGCAAGTGCAATTCAGAATATAGGAGCTTATGGTGTTGAGGCCAAAGACCTAATAACAGAGGTTGAAGCTGTAGAAATTAAAACAGGTAAAATTTATTATTTTTCAAATGAGGATTGTAACTATAGTTATAGAAATAGTAAGTTTAAGACAATATGGAAAAATAAATTTTTGATAACAGCTGTTACATATAAATTATCTACAAAATATAATTTGATTTTAGAATATGGAAATATAGTTTCCTCTCTAAAAAATAAAAATATAGAAAAACCAACTTTAAGCCAACTTCGTCAAGTAATTATAGAAATCCGTGAATCTAAGCTTCCAAATCCTAATATTATAGGTAATGCAGGTAGTTTTTTTATGAATCCAATTATTGATAATTGTAAATTTAAATCTTTAGTAAATACTTATGGAGATATACCGCATTATCTCTTGGATGATAAGTCTATAAAGATTCCAGCAGGTTGGTTGATAGAGCAGTGTGGATGGAAAGGTAAAACTTTAGGTAATGTTGGGGTTTATGATAAACAAGCTTTAGTCTTAATAAATAAGGGTGGAGCTATAGGTACAGAGGTTGTAAATCTATATAAGGCTATAACGAATAGTGTTAAAGAAAAATTTGGAATAGAACTTAAACCAGAAGTAAATATTATATAATTATGAAATTACGGTTTTTAGGAACTGGTACTTCTAATGGTGTGCCTGTATTAGGTTGTCAATGTAGAGTATGTAAAAGTTGTAATCAAAAAGATAAACGTTTACGTACTTCTGCTTTAATAGAAACTCCCAAGACAAGGATTCTAATAGATTGTGGACCAGATTTTCGTCAACAGATGTTACCACTACCTTATAAACCTATTAATGGCGTATTATTAACACATATTCATTATGATCATGTAGGAGGAATAGACGATTTACGACCTTATAGTATCTTAGGAAATATTAATTTATATGCAGATGAGGCTACATGTAGAGGGTTACATCAAACCTTACCTTATTGTTTTACTAAACATTTATATCCAGGTGTTCCTTTACTCAGTCTTAATGAAGTAAAGCCCCATCAACAATTTTATATCAATGAAATACCAATAATACCTATTGAGGTAATGCATGGCAAATTACCAATTCTTGGTTTTGTAATAGGTAATTTAGCTTATATTACTGATATGAAAACCATATTTAATTCAGAATTACCATATTTAAAGAAAATAGATGTTTTGGTTATTAATGCACTTAGGTGGAAACGAGAACACCATTCTCATCAGCTTGTTCAAGATGCTATAAATTTTAGTAGATATATAGGGGTAAAAAAAACTTATATTATTCATCTATCTCATAGTATAGGACTTCATGATGAAGCTAATAAACTATTACCTAAAAATATTAAGTTTGCTTATGATGGATTAGAGATAGATATAGATTAAAGTAAATTTCTATTTCTTTTTAGCAATTTCACAATATGAACCATCTATGTAAATTAATTCTTCTGAAATTAGTTCATCTAATGCAATCTTAAAATCAGAATGGTCTAAGAAAACATCATATAATTCTATATTATTCAATTCTGTAACATTATGCTGTCTACCGTCTGATAATAATAATAATATACTATGTTTTAATTTTGTTATAGTTTCATGTTTAGATTTCTTATGTGAAATACAGATATCACACTGACCGCAATCTTTTGTTATTTCTTCTCCAAAATAGTTTAATAACATTCTACTACGGCATAATATAGCATTTTGAGCATAGTTTATCATAGTATTAATGCGCTCTTTAAATTTAGCTTTACGATTATCGTATACTTCCTTACTTAAAATTATTTTATCGCCATCAACACGATCACGTATATAACGAACTATTGGAAGGTTACGTTTTGGAATATAGCTTATTATTCCCTTCTTAGTCATACCTACTAATAAATCATAAAGAAGATGATGCCCTATAGAAAGTTCTTTGGCTATATACTGTTCGTCAATATAATGATAATCAATAAATAGCCCACTATATGTACGCATAAGTTCTACTAAAATTTTATTTTCATTGGTTGTTAATTCTGTAATGCGGTATAGTTCATCACGTTTAAGAAGAATGCGAATACGTGAATAATCATCAATATCTTGAGAATAGTCCAAATATCCTGCACGTGTAAGTATTTTTAGAGCGGAATCAACTATAACAGGATTATCGCCAAATTTATTACAGAAATCTTTTATAGAAAATTTTATAGTTGTACCTTTTCCACTTCCTACACCGATAGTTCCATAATAGGCTAAATGCTCATATATAGAAGATATAGTTTCTTTTTTAGGGAAAGCTATATTTAAACGTATTTTAAGACTACGCTCTGTATTACCTTTGTTATATAATAAAAAAGCAAAAGACTTTTTCCCATCTCTACCTGCTCTACCTGCTTCTTGAAAATAATATTCTGGAGCTATAGGAAAATCATAATGTATGACAGATCTAACATCAGGCTTATCTATACCCATTCCAAATGCACTGGTAGCTACAATAATACGATATTTATTGGATTGCCATTCAGTTTGACGTTGAGACCTTATTTTAGAATCTAACCCAGCATGGTACCATGTAGCATTCTCACCTTGAGAAATTAAAAATTTAGCAACTTCTCTTGTTTCACCTCTATTACGGCAATAGATAATAGAAGACCCCTTTACAGTATGTAATATTCTTAGTATTTCATTTTCTTTATTTTTTACAGACTTTAAAATATAAGCTAAGTTTTTTCGTTCAAAGCTCATTTTAAATATGTTATCTTCTTTAAATCCTAATTTTTCTTGTATATCTTTTTGTACTTCAGGGGTAGCTGTAGCAGTAAGAGCTAATATTGGTATTTTGGGTAATAAGGTTCTTATATTTATTATTTTTAAATATGAAGGTCTAAAGTCGTATCCCCATTGACTAATACAATGTGCTTCATCAACAGTTATAAAACTAACGTTAATATGTTTAAGCTTAGATAGGAATAATTCAGAAGATAACCGTTCTGGTGCAATGTATAATAGTTTTGTTGTTCCAAAAATACAGTTCTCTAATATTGTTATTACTTCATTTCTATTTAATCCTGAATGTATGGCTGCAGCTGATATTTTATGTCGTTTAAGGTTTTCTACTTGATCTTTCATTAATGATATTAAAGGTGTAATAACTATACAAGTTCCTTCTTTAGCTAATGCTGGTACCTGAAAGGTAATAGACTTACCACCTCCTGTTGGCATTAATCCTAAAGTATCTCTTCCAGATACAATGCTTTGGATTATTTCACTTTGAATACCACGGAAATCAGAATATCCCCAATATTTTTTAAGAATATCTTTGTATAGATTATTTATTGACACAACTTACCTTCTGTATTTTGTTCTGGTGTGTGTATTCCTTCTATTTGTAACTGCACCATATCAGAATTAAAAATATTATCCTCTATAGTATATACTATGTCAAATGAGTGTCTTGATTTAATGAATTGTGCAAATGTGCTTTGACCAAAAGCAATACCATTCATTATAATATTAGACTTAGAGTCTACAAGTTCAAGTTTTATGTGTTCTTGTCTACGCCCTACAACTTTACTTGTGCCAAAATCAAATACCTTATTAGTACAAAATAAAGGTTTATAGTTATTAGGGCCAAATGGGGCAAATCTTTTTAAATCATGATGAAATTTCTTTGTTATGTCTTTAAAATCTATTATAGAATCTATATTTAATGTTGCTTCTGTTTGTTCTGGCATAATATGAGTATCAACATATTGTTTAAATCGCTGTTTAAATTTATCAATATTTCTACATTCTATGGAAAGACCAACAGCATAGGTATGTCCTCCAAAATTTAGTAGTAAATCACTACAACTTTTAACAGCATTGTATAAGTCAAAACCAGCAACACTTCTTGCTGACCCTGTTGCAATATTTCCATCTTTAGTTAATACTATAGTTGGGCAATAATATAATTCAGCTAAACGTGATGCTACAATTCCTATTACACCTTTTTTCCATTTATCGTCATAGACAACAATACAAGTTTGATGTTTTTTATGTTCAAGAAGTGATATTATTTTATTTGCATCTTCTGTTACTTGTCTATCAATATCACGACGTTTCTCATTATATATATCAATATGCTTAGCTATAGCAAGTGCTGTTGTTAGATCACGTTCCACTAAAAGATCAACGCTTTCTCGTCCTTTTTCCATTCTACCACTTGCATTTATTCTTGGAGCAATTTTGAAAACGATTTCACTCATATTTATTTGTCTTCCGCTCAAACCACATACATCTATTATAGCTTTAAGTCCTATAGAAGGGTTCTGATTTAATAACTTAATTCCATGATAAGCCAATATTCTGTTTTCATATACAACAGGTACAAGATCTGCAGCTATACTTACTGCACAAAAATCTAATAATGGTATTAAACGAGTAAAAGGAATATTATTATTTTTTGCAAATGCTTGCATAAACTTAAAGCCAACACCACAGCCGCACAACATTTTAAATGGATATTTATCATCCTCTCTTTTAGGGTTTAGAATTGCTACAGCTGAAGGTAATTTTTTATCAGGAAGATGATGATCGCAGATTATAGTGTCAATGCCCAAACTTTTCGCATAGTCTATTTCATTGTATGCTTTTATACCACAATCTAAAATTATTATTAGTTTTATATCTGTTTCTTTAGCATAGTCTATAGCTTTTTTGCTTACACCATATCCTTCATCATAACGATCAGGGATATAATATTCTATATTAGAATAAAATTGTAGAATAAACTTATATACTAAGGCTACAGCTGTACATCCATCTACATCATAATCACCATATATCATAATTCGTTCCTTATGTACAATTGCATCATTTAGTCTGTCTACAGCTACGTCCATATCTGTCATTATAAATGGGTCTATAAGATCAGATAATTGAGGTTTAAAAAAACGTTTTGCAGAACTCTCTGTACATATTCCTCTTTGAATAAGCAAGTTTGCTAAGATAGGACTAATATTCAATTTAGCACCTAATTCGATAGCATTTTTTTCTTGTATAAGTGATGGTTTATTGTATTTCCATTTAAAAAACATTTATTTTATTTTTTTTCTGAGCGTAAAGTTACAAAAAAAAAATGGACATATTATCCGTATTAAGTTTTTATAATGTAAATTTGTTTTTCTCATATAAAATTTGCAACTTTGCATCCAAATTATGAATATGCCTTTTCCAGAACAATTAGATATATTTGAATTTATAGCAAAAGGTATCTTAATAGGTATTATAGCTTCTGCTCCAATGGGACCAGTCGGAATACTTTGTATACAGCGAACTTTAAATAAGGGACGTTGGTTTGGTTTTATTACAGGGGTTGGTGCAGCTGTAAGTGACTTTATTTATGCTTTGATAGTAGGGTTAGGTATGAGCTTTGTGATGGAGCCTTTAAAGAATCCTGAGTACCAATTTATTATAAAAATTGTAGGTAGCGTTCTTTTGTTATTATTTGGCTTTTATTGTTTCTTTTCTAATCCAAAGAAGAAGATGTATAAAAAAGGGTCGAGCAAAGGAACACTTTGGCATAATGCAATTACTGCATTTTTTGTTACGTTTTCAAATCCACTTATTATATTCTTGATAATGGCTGCTTTTGCCCAATTTAGTTTTGTACAGCCTTCACGACCTATAGAGATGATAGCTGGTTTTTTATCAATACCATTTGGAGCTTTAATATGGTGGTATGGGCTAACTTGGGCTATTAACAAGATACGTAAAAAGTTTAATATGAATGGTATAGTAATTATTAATCGTATTATAGGAACAATAGTAATATTGTTTTCATTTTTAATCCTTTTAGGAACAATATTTAACCTATATCATTTACCATCTTATTATTAGTAATAAGTAGAAATATTTAATTAATATCTTATTTTATTATATGTTTATAGCACAAAAATTGCGAAAACAAAGTATAGCAGAGTATATTTTATATATGTGGCAAATAGAAGATACTATACGTGCTTATGGTTGTTCTCTTTCGCGTATTCGTAATGAATACATTGACTCATTTGATTATACAGAAGAAGAAAAAAATGAAGAACAAGATTGGTTTGGTGACCTTCTACGAATGATGAATAAAGAGGGATGTAGAATTACTGGCCATTTACAGATAAATAAAGTGTTAATTAAAGATCTTACAGAATTACACTCTCAGTTGTTAGCATCTTCAAATTATCCTTTTTATTCTAATCAATATTATAAGATATTACCTTATATTGTAGAACTACGTGGAAAGACAAAAGCTGTAGTTGATAGAATGGCACGTAGAAATGAGGAACATTTAAAGGAATATGCTGCAAATTTAGGTCATAGTGAAATTGAAACTTGTTTTGATGTTTTATATGGAGTTATGATGTTAAAGCTTCAAAAAAAAGAAATATCAAACGAAACAACAGCTGCAGTAAAAGAAATATCTACATTATTAGGGATGCTTTCTGATTATTATCAAAAAGATAAAACTGGTGAATTGGTATTTGAATGATATAATTAAGATTAAAACTATTTATGAATATATTAGTAACAGGTGCTAATGGTATGTTAGGTAAGACCTTACAGTCAATTATAAATAAAAAAAAAGATAACTATATTTTTACTGATATAGTGGGAGATAATCAACGGTTAGATATTACAGATTTGAATTCGGTAGAAAAAGTAGTTAGAGATAATAATATTAAATGTATAATTAATTGTGCTGCATGGACAAATGTTGATAAGGCAGAAACTGCAGGCGATATTGTTGAAGTTCTTAATACAAAAGCTCCACATAATTTAGCTATTGCTATGAAGGCAGTGGATGGACTATTAATTCATATAAGCACTGATTATGTTTTTGGAGGTGATCCATATAATACGCCTTGCAGAGAGGAACAACAAGGAACACCAACAGGTGTTTATGGACTAACTAAATTACATGGAGAAGAGATGATAAAAGAAATAGGCGGAAAGTATATCATTATTCGTACAGCATGGCTTTATAGTGAGTTTGGAAATAATTTTGTTAAAACAATGATTAAACTTACATCCGAAAAGCCTAAACTAAAAGTTGTATTTGATCAATGTGGTACTCCTACGTATGCAGCTGATCTTGCTAATGTTATATTTAATATTATAGATTCACGTAAATATGAAGGAAATACGGGTATATATCATTATTCTAATGAAGGTGTATGTAGTTGGTATGATTTTGCAAAGAACATAGCCAAACTTTCAGGTAATAATAATTGTAAGATTTATCCTTGTCATAGTGATGAATTTCCATCTCCTGTTAAGCGCCCAGCTTATTCTGTTTTTGATAAAACAAAAATAAAAGAAGTTTTCGGTATAGAGATTCCATACTGGGTTGATAGTTTAGAGAAATGTATTATAAACTTAGATTCTATAAATAATTAAGAGGTATATGATGAATGAAATTGAGAGAAGAAGAACATTTGCTATAATCTCACACCCTGATGCAGGAAAAACGACCTTAACAGAAAAGTTTTTATTATTTGGTGGACAGATACAAGTTGCAGGGGCTGTAAAGAGTAACAAAATACGTAAGACAGCCACATCTGATTGGATGGATATAGAAAAGCAACGTGGTATATCTGTATCAACATCTGTTATGGAATTTGATTATGAAGATTATAAAGTTAATATTCTCGATACCCCTGGACACCAAGATTTTGCAGAAGATACTTATCGTACATTAACGGCAGTAGATTCTGCTATAATTGTTGTGGACTCTGCTAAGGGAGTTGAAGCACAAACACGGAAACTTATGGAAGTTTGTCGTATGCGTAATACACCTGTAATTATTTTTGTTAATAAGATGGATCGTGAAGGGCGTAATCCATTTGACTTAGTAGATGAATTAGAAACAGAATTGAAAATTGCAGCTCGGCCTTTGTCATGGCCAATAGGGCAGGGTATAAAATTTAAAGGAGTATACAATATTTTTGAAAATAATCTAAATTTATTTACTCCTAACAAACAACGTGTAACAGAAACAGTTAGTGTTGATATTAATTCTGAGGAGTTAAATAATACTGTAGGCAATGAGTTTGCAGAACAATTGCGTAATGATGTAGAGCTAATAGAGGGAGTATATCCTGAATTTAGTATAGATTCTTATCGATCTGCAGAGATAGCTCCAGTATTTTTTGGTTCAGCCTTAAATAATTTTGGAGTAAAAGAACTTTTGGACTGTTTTGTACAGATAGCTCCTAGCCCAAGACCGACACAATCTGAGGAACGAGAGGTATCTCCTTTAGAATCTAAATTTACAGGATTTATATTTAAGATAACAGCTAATATAGACCCTAATCACCGCAGTTGTATAGCTTTTTGTAAAGTATGTTCAGGAAAATTCCAACGTAATCATCCTTATCTCCATATACGAAATGGTAAAATGATACGTTTTTCATCTCCAACTCAGTTTATGGCTCAGCGTAAGAGTACTGTAGATGAAGCATATCCTGGTGATATAGTAGGTTTACCTGATAGTGGTGGTCAATTTAAGATAGGTGATACTTTAACTGAAGGTGAAATACTTCATTTTAAGGGATTACCGAGTTTTTCACCAGAGTTATTTAAATATATAGAAAATGACGACCCAATGAAATCTAAACAATTTCAAAAGGGCATCGAGCAGTTAATGAATGAGGGGGTTGCGCAGTTATTTATTAATCAGTTTAATAATCGTAGAGTCATCGGAACTGTTGGACAACTTCAGTTTGAGGTAATACAATATAGGTTAGAACATGAATATAATGCTAAATGTCGTTGGGAACCAGTACATTTATATAAAGCTTGTTGGATAGAAACAGATAACAATGCTGAATTAGAAAATTTTAAAAAACGCAAATATCAGTATATGGCTAAAGATATAGAGGGTAGAGATGTCTTTTTAGCAGATTCTGCTTATGTTTTAAGTATGGCACAGCAAGATTTTGATAAAATTAAATTTCATTTTACGAGCGAGTTTTAATTTTTTCATATTGTCATGAGACCCGATATTAGTTTTAGAGGGTATCCACTATTTAAAGTTGTAGCATTTACTATATGTGGGATGTTTTTTGGTTCTTATATGGAAAAAACATCTATTCCAATATGGTGGTGGATAGTTTTGTCAGCAATAGTTTTATTGCTGACTTTATTATTTATTAGAAAGCCTATATTATCAAGTTGTACTATATTATTTTCAGTATTTTTTTTCGGAGCATATATAGCTTTAAATTCTAATAAATCATTAAATATAAATCTACCCAAAGAACCTATTTTATATGATGCTGTACTTTTATCAGAGCCTATTCAGCATAATAAAGTTATAAAAGTTGATTTAGCTATAAAAACTAATATAGGATATATAAAAGCAAAAGCTTCAATATTACGGGATACATTATACAATTCTTATAAAACTCTACATGTAGGAGATGGGATTCAAGCTTTTTCTAAATTTACAAAACCTTATAATTATCCTGAAGCTAAATTTGATTACGTTAAGTGGTTAAAGCAAAATAATTTTTTAGCAGAAACTTTTATTTATAGTTCCAATTGGGAAAAAATAGCTGTAAAATTAAATTTTCTTTCTTATTTAGATCGATGTAGAATATTAATAAAAAAAATAAAACGAAAACTTGCAGCTAAATTATTATTGGTTTCAAATAAACAAGATGACATTGCCATAGCATCGACACTTATGTTTGGTGATAAATCTTTTATACCAAAAGAGTTGAAAGAGCAATATTCTATTTCTGGCGCAAGTCATATTTTAGCCATATCTGGACTACATATAGGTATAATATCAGGTATGTTGTTATTTTTATTTTCTTTATTTAATAATAAAATATATACAAATTATATAAGGCGTTACTTTATTGATGGATTTGTAGTACTTACTGTAGTATGGGCTTATGCTTTTATTGTTGATCTTTCTTATTCTGTGCTACGTTCAGTAATAATGATAACATGTTATATAGTTTTTAGTTATATGTATAGGAAATCTTTTTCTATTAATTCTTTAGGACTTTCCGCTATATTGATATTATTATTTAATCCACAAGCATTATGGGATATGGGATTTCAATTGTCATTTATGGCTGTATTTTCTATCAGTATTTTTATGCCAATATTTAGTGGACTATTTAAAACTACTCATATTATGAAGAATAGTTTATTAAAAACTATTTGGACTTTTTTTGCTGTTTCTGTGTCTGCTCAAATTGCTACAGCTCCATTATTAGTTTATTATTTTGGGCGAATTAGTTGTTATTTTCTTTTATCTAATACTATTGTTATCCCATGTACAACTATTATATTATATGGTTCATGTATAATGTTTTTACTATATTATATACCAAATATACAGTTATTTATATGTAAACTATTATTGTATATTATAGATTTGATGAATATTTCCGTTAAGTTTATTTCAGATTTGCCAATGTCAAGTATAGAAAATATTCATATATCAGTATATCAGTTATTACTTATATATGTATTAATATTTTCTATTTGGTATTTATTGCAGTTTTATTTATTATTATCATCAAAACTAACACATATTAAATTTGAATCTTAAAGTTTTATTTTATATTCAATTTACTTTTGTATCTTTGCATAAATCTAAAGAATAAAAATATTAATATGATACCTTTAGCAGAACGAATGCGCCCTAAAACTCTTGAGGAATATGTTGGCCAGAAACATTTGATAGGTAACGGAGCAATCTTGAAAAACATGATAGAGACAAGGCATATATCATCATTTATTCTTTGGGGACCTCCTGGTGTAGGAAAAACTACTTTAGCTCAAATTATAGCTAATAAACTTGATGTTCCTTTTTATACTTTATCTGCTGTAACAAGTGGTGTAAAAGATGTTAGAGATATTATAGAACGTGCAAAGAAAAATATTTTTTTTAATACTCTTTCGCCTATATTATTTATAGATGAGATACATAGATTTTCCAAATCACAACAAGATTCACTATTAGGAGCTGTAGAAAAGGGAATAGTAACCCTTATAGGAGCAACAACAGAAAACCCTTCATTTGAAGTTATACGTCCTTTGCTTTCACGATGTCAAGTATTTGTTTTGAAGAGTTTAAATAAGTCAGAACTTATTGAGTTAATAAAAAATGCAATTACTAAAGATATTTATTTAAAAGAAAAACAAATAAGTCTTACAGAGACAGGTGCGCTTTTACGTTTTAGTGGTGGTGATGCTAGAAAATTATTAAATTTATTAGATATAGTTATAGAGTATCAATCAAAAGGAAAAATAAATATTACTAATAAACTTGTTGAAACTATTTTACAACAAAATCAATTGGCTTATGATAAGAATGGGGATATGCATTATGATATTATATCTGCATTTATTAAGTCAATACGAGGAAGTGATCCTGATGCCACTCTCTATTGGCTGGCAAGAATGATAGAGGGAGGAGAAAAGCCTGAATTTATAGCTCGCCGACTAATTATTAGCGCATCAGAAGATATTGGACTTGCTAATCCTAATGCACTATTACTTGCTAATGCTGCATATGATTCGGTTATAAAAATAGGTTGGCCAGAAGCCAGAATTATTCTATCAGAAGTGGCTGTTTATTTAGCAGTATCACCTAAAAGTAATTCTACTTATTTAGCAATAGCAGCTGCAATTGCGGAAGTAAAAAAAAGTGGAAATCAGCCAGTACCATTACATTTACGTAATGCACCAACAGAATTAATGAGTTCGTTAGGCTATCATGATGGATATAAATATCCTCATGATTACAATAACAATTTTACTAAACAGCAATATTTACCTGATTTGATTAAAAAAGAACGTTTTTGGTATCCTCAACATTCTGCTCAAGAAGACCGTTATTATAGATATATGGTACAGTGTTGGGATGATAAATTTAAAAAATAAAAAGATATGAAAATTGTAGATTTAGATGGGTATGCAGCCAATCCTGGTGATATTTCTTGGGATGGTGTAAGCCAGTTAGGAAAATTTATCTGTTACGATTATTCTAACGATAATGAAGTTATAGAACGCGCAAAAGATGCTGATATAGTACTTGTCAATAAAATAAATATGACAAGGGAAATTATAGAAAAACTGCCAAAATTGAAATATATAGGCGAATTAGCTACAGGATACAATAATATAGACTTACAAGCAGCTAAAGAACATGGAATTATAGTTTCAAATATACCAGCATATAGTACAGATAGTGTTGCACAATTTGTTTTTGCACATTTATTAAATGTTGCAACACATGTAGATTATTATGCAAATAGTACTCGTAAAGGTGTATGGAGTAGTAAGAAAAGTTTTTGTTATTGGGATGAACCATTAATAGAATTAGCAGGTAAGACTTTAGGAATAGTAGGACTCGGACATATAGGAATTAAAGTTGCTCGTATTGCGCACATGATGGGTATGGATATATCTGCGTATACTAGTAAGAATAGTAGTGATTTGCCAGAGTGGGTACGTAAGACAACACTTGACGGTCTATTTAATACTTCTGATATAATATCATTACATTGTCCTTTAAATGATAAAACATTTGAAATGATAAATGAAGGCACTTTATCGCAAATGCATTCAAATACGATCCTAATAAATACTGGGCGTGGTGCATTAATTAATGAACAGGCAGTAGCAAAAGCACTTGAAACGAAACAAATAAAGGCTTATTGTGCAGATGTGTTAATAGAAGAACCACCTATGTTAAATAATCCTTTGTTTAAATGTTCTAATGCTTATATAACTCCTCATATAGCTTGGGCAACAGTTGAAGCACGTACAAGATTAATGGATATTTGTGTAGAAAACATTAAATCTTTTATTGAAGGAAAACCACAAAATGTGGTAAATAAGTAAAATATTAAAATATAAAATGACTTTTACTGATCCTCATTTAGTATACATATTGCAACAAATAGTAGAAATTGCTGGAACTATTGCATTTGCTGTTTCAGGAATAAGACATGCAGCAGCTAAACATTTTGACTGGTTTGGGGGATATGTTTGTGGTGTGGCAGTTGCTATTGGAGGTGGAACTATAAGAGACTTAATACTTGGAGTTCCACCATTTTGGACAACAGATATTAGTTATTTGTTATTTACAGCTATGGCATTATTCTTAACTATTATTTCGCACAAAGCTATAAAACGTCTGAGTAATGCTTGGTTTGTTTTTGACACATTAGGTCTGGCAGCTTTTACAATTGCAGGTATGCAAAAAACATTAGCTTTAGATCATCCCTTTTGGTTAGCTATATTGATGGGATGTATAACAGGGGTCGCAGGAGGTATTATACGTGATATTTTGTTGAATAATGTTCCTGTAATATTTCATAAAGAAATATATGCAATTGCAAGTGTTTTAGGAGGACTACTGTATTGGGCAATGTGTATGCTGAAATTTAGCCTTACTTTAACAGTGATAGTTACATTTATTGTCATTGTATTAATACGCTTTTTTGCTGTATATTATCACTTAAGTTTACCAAGACTACATGAGGAAAAATAAAAAAATAGTATAAAATATTTATGAAAGTTTGGATGAAATAGAAAAAATGTATACCTTTGCAATCGAATTAAAAAACAAAGTTATTATTTAGCTAAGTTTATAATTCAAAAGATATTTTAGGTTCTGTAGCTCAACTGAATAGAGCATCTGACTACGGATCAGAAGGTTGTGGGTTTGAATCCCGCCAGAATCACAATAAAAGGAAGTTATAATATAACTTCCTTTTATTTTATGTTTATTATATGTATGTTTGTATGGATTTATTTTAAAATAAGTGTACGAACTTCTAAATTTGCCATAGGTTTAATCATATTCATTGGCTTATTCCAATAGACACTTTGTATGGCCTTGTTGATAATTCCATG
This sequence comes from uncultured Prevotella sp., assembly GCA_946998295.1. Taxonomy (GTDB): domain Bacteria; phylum Bacteroidota; class Bacteroidia; order Bacteroidales; family Bacteroidaceae; genus Prevotella. The sequence goes on along the minus strand of CAMPYS010000019.1, from coordinate 9,957 downwards.
TCCAACAGCAAGTACTATTTTTCCATTATAATTTGATTTAATCCATAAAATAAATTCCGATGCCCTTTGTTTTAAGTCGCTTATTGGCTCTATATCTTTGGGCCATTTATTAGGATTGTTTAAATCTTCTATTGATGGTATATATTTATTAGTAAATGATCCCCAGTCTCTTTCACGTAATAATTTTGTTGTAATAATTTTGTCATTTTTATTTCCAATAATTAATTTACAAGTATCAACACTTCTTTTTAAGTCGCTCGAAATATAAATATTAATATTCTTACTTTTAAGTTTTTCTCCAAGTATTTTTGCTTGTTTACATCCTGTATCTGTAAGTTTACCTTGTTTTTGACCTTGCAAAATTTTGTTTACATTATCTATAGTTTCACCGTGTCTTACTAAATATAGTTTCACCATAATAAAAATAATTTTGAGCAAAAATACAAAATAAAAATAATAAATAAAATATATGCAGTATAATATAATTTTAATTATAAGTTGTACCTTTGCAATATATGAAAAAATATCGTACATTATTTATAATATTATTATGTATCTTAGGAAATTCTTTATTAGTAAAAGCACAACAATATGGTATTCAGTGTGAAGACACTTGTTCACATATACATGGAATAGATGTTAGTCATTATCAAGGAGATGTATGGTGGGAAGCAGTAGCTGCTAATAGCAATCATAAACTATATTTTGTATATCTGAAAGCAACAGAAGGAGGCACAATAATAGATAAACGGTATTATGAAAACATACAATCTGCACAAAAATATGGTATGAAAGTGGGATCTTATCATTTTTATAGACCACGTACACCACAAGACGAACAATTACGAAACTTTAGAGCACAATGTCGTCCTCAAGATCAAGATCTTATACCTTTAGTAGATATAGAAATGACAGGAGGACTTTCTAATATTGCACTTCAAGATAGTCTTTGTAAATTTCTTAATTTAATGACAAAAGAATATGGAGTTCGTCCAATGGTTTATACATATACAAATTTTTATAATAAGCATCTTTTGGGTGCTATAGACGATTATAAATTGTTTATAGCTCAATATAATAGCCGTGAACCTGAATTGGACGATGGACGAGATATTTTTGCATGGCAATATACAGGTAAAGGCAGAATAAATGGTGTAGACACCTATATAGATAAAAGTAGATTATTAGGAAGTCATAGCATGCGAGAAATTAGATATAAAAAAAGAAAACGAGTTAATTATAATTACTATATATATAACTAAATCAAAATAATATGATTATAAAATGTCCTGAATGTGGTCATCAAGTAAGTGATAAAGCCCCAGTATGTCCAAGTTGTGGTGTGGAAATATCAGGGCATATTATTAAATGTCCTAATTGTGGAGAAATATATCTTAAGGAGGATATAACTTGTCCAAACTGTCATTTTACTCCTAATATTGACGATTCTCAAAAAAATAAACAGACTATTACAACTAATGTCGAAAATACTAACGCAGATGAGGATTCAGAGAAACAAATAGCAGAGGGGGAAGAGCCTATTATAGTTGCATCACCAATAAAAGATGAATATATTAAAGAAAATAAAACAAAGAAAAATAGTCATTTGCCATTACTTGTATCTGTTTTGCTTGCAGTGTTAACTGCTGCTCTCTTTTTATATTTATATTACGATAAAGGTAATACTGATAATGAGATGGAAAATTATAGAACGGCACTTACAAGTAATGATATAGGAATAATGAAGTCTTACCTTGCTGACAATGTAAATGCTCCAATTGATCATATAAAAGAAATTACTACCTTACTAAAAAAAATGCAAAAAGCAAATGATGAATGGAGTAGGGTTTTGCAAGCAAATAATGTACAAGAATATAAAAAATATTTAGATAGTAATCCTAATTCTCCATATAAATCCGAAATCATTAATCGCATTGATAATTTATTATGGTCAGAAGCTCTTAGAGTAAATAATGAAGCATCTTATTTAGGTTATAAAGAAAAAATGCCTAATGGAAAACATAACAAGGAGGCAGATGAAAAACTAAAAGTTTTATTAGATAACACATCAACACCAGAGGAGCAAAAAAAAGCAGAAAATCTAATAAGGGACTTTTTAATTGGTATAAATTCAAAAAATATTGATAAAATAGCTTATACTGTTCCTTCTACTTTTTCTTTTCTTGGAAAAACTGGGTCAACAGTTAAGGATGTTGCTACTTATATGAGAGATAAACTTTATCAAGCTGATGTAAAAACTTTAAATTGGCATATAGGTACAACCAAACTATCTACAACAGATAAAACGGATGATGGACAGAAACTACAAACTATTGAAGTATTAGCATCATTAGTAATAGATAGAGAAGGCGGAAAATCAACAAAGAACTATACAATAAATGCAAAAATAAAGAATAATAAAATAGTAGAAATTACTTGGATATAGATATAATTAATAGTAATATTTGGAAAACAAAAAATAATATATTAATTTTGCAAACGTTATCACGAGTTGATAATATAAAATTCAAACCTAATTAAAATAAAATTTAAAATGGCAACAAAAATCAGATTACAAAGAGGCGGACGAAAAGGTTATGCTGTTTATCGTATAGTTATAGCAGACGTTCGTGCACCACGTGATGGTAAATTTACTGAAAAGATTGGTACATATAATCCAAATACTAATCCTGCCACAGTAGATTTGAATTTCGAACGTGCTCTATATTGGGTAGAAGTTGGAGCTCAACCAACTGATACAGTTCGTAATTTGCTAAAGCATGAAGGTGTTTATATGATGAAACACTTACGTGGAGGTGTTAGAAAAGGTGCTTTTGATGAAACTGTATGCAAACAAAAATTTGATGCATGGAAACAAAGTAAACTTTCAGAAACAGAAGCTTTAGAGAAAAAACTTAGTGAACAAAAGAAAGCTAAAGCTGTTAAAAATCTTGAAGCAGAGAAAAAAGCTAATGAAGCAAAAGCTAAAAGTATAGCTGAAAAGAGAGCTGCTATTAAAGCTGCAGAAGAAGCTAAGCAAGAATCTGAAGAAACAGAAGCACCTGCTGAGGCTTAAAGAAATTCATTTAATTTTTCATAACAGACTTCCGATGTCTATGACACAAATTGAAATTTATTTTCAAAGGTGTTATAGACATCTTTTATATTATATAATAAATTATTATTATTGCAATTTATAGAAACTACTTATTATAATGTTTTTGATAGTTTAGTTATTGAACATTGATAACATGCCATACAATAAGTATTATAATTTATTTTTAATTAAAGATTAAAACACTTATTATTTTATAATATTGTTATGTATGAAGAAATAAATTATATGCTTGTAAAGTATATAATTAAAATAATATATTAAATTTGTACTTATACTTTAGTAAATAAAATGATATAATTTAAAAATAATGAAAAAAATATTATTATATATTATTGCAATAGCTTCAATTATTGGTTGCAAAACAACTAAAAATGGTATAAGAAACATGAATACTTCTCAGTTTGAGAAATATATTCAGCATGGAGATGTTCAACTTATTGATGTAAGGACATTAGAAGAATATTCTCAAGGTCATATTAGAGGTGCTATAAATATAGATGTTCTTAATGACAAATTTATTGAGAATGTTAAAAGAGATATTGATAGAACAAAATCTGTTGCTGTATATTGTAGATCTGGGAAACGTTCCGAAAAGGCATGTAAGATACTGAAAAGTAATGGATTTAAACCTATAAATCTAATAGGAGGAATAATTGAGTGGCAAAATAGCGGTAGACCTATTGAGTAAAAAAATAATAAAATAATCTCCTAATGAATATTCATTAGGAGATTATTTTATTAAATATATTATATTTTATTTGATTAAATCTAAAGAACGCTTTATAAATTTAGACAATCCTTTTCCTTTTAGCATACCATTTTCAAGTAATGCTAAATCTATTATTTGGTGAATTATTTCATTTTTAGAAGCAAAGTCAGATATAATTTTAGTCTTATTATTGCGCTGTTTAGATATAGCTTCTTCAGTTTTTGACAAATCATTTTTTTCTTCAGAAGTTATTTCTTCAGGTTTCTTTTTGTCTTGTGCCTGATGTAATGCAGTTTGGCGTGCAGTAAGACCTTTGATTTCACTTATAATAGGTTTCAATGAATCTGTAGTGGATGTTTCACCTGCATTTAACACCTGTTTTATAAGTGGATGATCTGAATTTAAGACAAATGTATAATTATCAGGCATTTGAGAATAAAAGCTCATACCTTGTTGATATTGACTCATTTCTTTCATTCTTCGCATATACTCATTTTGGGTTATTATGGCAGGTGTAGATGTTTCACCTAATGATTGTATATCAATATTAAAGGAAACTTTATCTAAATTTGGAATTTGAGATTTAAAAGATTCTGACAATATGTCATGTTGTAATTCGCTGAGTTTATCTTTTTCAGGTTCCTCTTTAGTAATAATATGTTCAATAACGTCAGAGTCAACACGTACAAAGCGTGATTTTTCAAATTTTTGTTCAAGCATTGATATAGTAGGTACATCTAATTGGCCATTAGCTAATAAAACAGAATAGCCCTTATTTTTAGCAGCTTCAATATAACTAAATTGCTCTTCTATATCTGTAGCATACAGGTAGACAAGTGTATTATCTTTGTCGGTTTGATTATCTTTGATAAGAGTTTTATATTCTTCATAAGTATATAATTTACCATCTGTATCTGACAATAGAGCGAAATCCTTAGCACGATCATAAAACTCTGTATCTGATAGCATTCCGTAATTAATAAATAATTTTAAGTCAGACCACTTTTCTTCATATTCTTTGCGGTTATTTTTAAAAATAGTATTAAGTCTATCTGCAACTTTTTTTGTTATATATTTAGATATTTTTTTTACGTTTCCATCACTTTGTAGATAGCTTCTACTTACATTAAGTGGAATATCAGGAGAGTCTATTACTCCATGTAGTAAGGTTAAAAATTCTGGTACTATACCTTCAACTTGATCTGTTACAAATACTTGATTACAGAAGAGTTGAATCTTATTACGTTGAAGTTCAATATTATTTTTTATGCGTGGGAAGTATAATATACCTGTGAGATTAAAGGGATAGTCTACATTGAGATGAATCCAAAATAAAGGTTCATCATTCATAGGAAATAATGTGCGGTAGAAAGTTTTATAGTCTTCATCTTTTAGTGATGAAGGTGTTTTTGTCCATAGAGGTTCTACATTATTTATTATATTATCTTCATTTGTTTCACAATTTTTACCATCTTTCCATTCTGTCTTTTTACCAAAAACAATAGGAACGGCCATAAATTTACAATATTTATTAAGTAGACTTTCTATCTTTGATTTCTGGAGAAACTCTTTACAATCTTCGTCTATATAAAGTATAATATCTGTTCCATGATTGTTTTTATCAATATCTTCCATGATAAATTCAGGGCTTCCATCACAACTCCATTTTACAGCTTTTGTATTATCTTTATAACTCTTAGTTATTATTTCTACCTTAGATGATACCATGAAAGCTGAATAGAAACCAAGTCCAAAATGTCCTATTATAGGTTCTGCTTTATCTTTATATTTATCAAGAAAATCAGTAACACCAGAAAAAGCTATTTGATTAATGTATTTTTCTATTTCTTCAGATGTCATACCTATTCCTGAATCACTTATAGTTAAGGTTGATTTTTTCTCATCAATGCTTATTTTAACTTTTAGATTTTCAGTAGAACCTTTATATTCGCCAGTAGATGAAAGTGTACGTAATTTTTGAGTAGCATCTACTGCATTAGATACGAGTTCTCTTAAAAAAATTTCATGATCTGAATATAGAAATTTTTTTATTACAGGAAATATATTTTCTGTAGTTACTCCAATTTTACCTTTCTGCATAATTGTATATATTTTATTTAATCGATTTAATTAACTATACTTTGTTATGCAATTTTCATGCCATTTTTATAAAAAGTTTATCAAAATGGAATTTGAATGTTACCAATAGTATCTTCACTTACCATAGAGCAATTTAGGCAAATCTTCAATATGACTTATCAGATTATTATAGTTTTCAAGATTCTCTATCTCTTCACGCCTTGCTTTGCTCAACTTACAAAACTCTTCTTCTTGTTCTATTCCTGCAAATCGTCGTCCACATAGGTTAGCGGCAATGCCAGTTGTAGAGCTTCCGCTAAATGGGTCAAGAATCCAATCGCCTTGATTGGTAGATGCAAGAATCATTCGGACGAGTAAACGCAATGGCTTTTGTGTTGGATGTTTGCCACAAGTCTTTTCCCATCGACCGATTGCCGGCATTCGCCAAACATCAGTCATTTGCTTACCATCGTTCAGTTCTTTCATCAAATCATAGTTGAATTTGTGTGGAACTTTCTGCATTTTTCTTGCCCAGATTACAAACTCTGTAGAATAGGTAAAGAACCGACAGGAGATATTAGCAGGAGGATTGGTCTTCTGCCACGTTATTACATTCAGAATCTTATATCCAAGTTCCGTAAGACAATTTGCTACGGAAAAGATATTGTGATAAGTTCCACTTATCCAAATCGTACCATTGTCTTTCAACTTGTCACGGCACAAGCGCAGCCATTCCATATTGAATGCCATCATGTCCTCTTGCGACTTGCCCTAATCCCATTCGCCTTTATTAACACACACAACCTTACCGCTCTGCAACGATATTCCACCATTGGAGAGGAAATAAGGAGGGTCGGCAAATATCATGTCGAACTTGAAATCAAACTCAATGGTAAGTTTCTTATTCATAGGAACTTTTTAGGCGTTTTAATATTCTATATATGTGATTTTTTGGATAATGCTCTTCTTGGAAATGCTTATGTTCGTCTTCCCAAAGGTAATCAACAACGGCTTTAATATCTGCCTTTTGTTCTTCTATCAATAATTGCTTTACAAGCAAGTCTTCCATGTCGAATCCAACCTCTTCAATCCAAGGATTTTCTTTGATGAGATTGCACCTTGCTTCTTTAATATTTTTCCCAAAAGCTCTACCGAGAACTTGACAATTCTCCACATTGTTTCCATTTGGGGCTTGCGTAAAACCTTCTGTAGTGTAAAAAATGTATTCTGACATAATTCATAAACTTTTTTAAATTATCTATCAACAGAATTTGTTCTTATATAAATCCCTCGCTTGCTCTTGCTATACACATTAGTTCATATTGCTTATAGATACTCTCATAACTATGGAAAGCAACACGCTCTTTCACCTCTTTGAAAGCAGTTCTGCTCATCACTTTGTCAAATTGTTCCTTGCGATTCTGAGGTGCAACAATCAAGAAGCGGCTATTGAAATCTTGTAAATCACAAAACTTAGTGATTGAGTTTTGAATGTCTGTCGAATGCTCCACTTCAAAGAAGCTATTTGGCATTTTGCGCTCATTGAACCAAATGACATCCACGGTCCTTGCCCTGTCTGTAAGATTCTCGTATGAAAAATCGGGAATATGGATTGTGGTGCAAATATCTTTCAGGGGCTTTTCAAGAAACTTGCGGTTTTGGTCTTGCGCAGGGACATAGGTCACATAATGTTTCATGTTGCCTATCTCTATAATAAGTCCTTGATAGTAACCATTTGTAAATTGCTCAATGCTCTTTTCTTCCTTCGGGCAGATGTCGAATTTGCGCATCACTTCTTCACGACATTCCTCCAATGCCCAAAGACCTGGCTGTATTTTAAATATTTCGTTAGATTGCTGCACAATTCTTCGGATTGATTCGTTAGGAGTCTTAGTTGCCCACGATTTTGTATCTACGAGATGATACAAATCACCAAGCGTAGCATACCCTCCTGTTGTGCGGAGAGTATCTATCACTTGTTGTGCCTGTGTATATTTCTGCTGCCTCATAATCGTCTTTACTTCAATAAATTTCTGCCTCCAGTATCTTCGAGGATTTTCATTTGTTGGATAGCAATCTGATTCAGTTTGATGAGCCGTTCAGATTGTGCCATACCATCGTTAATAAACACAGCATTTAGATTCTCCATGTTTGATAAGCAGATTAGCTCATTTATATTGGCATAATCACGAATGTTACCTTTCTTATCGGGATTCTGTTCACGCCATTGCCTTGCCGTCATACCAAACATAGCAATGTTGAGAACATCGGCTTCATCGGCATACTTCATAGCTGCTTGTTCACGTGTCACCTCGTTTGGAATAAGATTTTCCTTGATTGCATCTGTGTGAATACGATAGTTTATCTTTGACAGTTCACGTTTAGCAGACCATGACAATTGTTTCTGCTCATCAGCTTTAAGACGTTGATACTCTTTTACCAACAAAAGTTGGAAACGAGGACTAATCCACATTCCAAAGTGGTACGCAATGTCTCGATGAGCATAAGTTCCACCATATCGGCCAGCTTTTGCCATAATGCCAATTGCGCCTGTTCTTTGAATCCAAGCTTTCACAGAAAGTACGAAGTTGTTGCTTCCTGCTACATTTTTAATTGTATCGAATTCGGTACAATTAAAATTCGGATTATATAGCATTTCCCATTCACCGAGATATTCTATTGTACTTTTAAGGCTCATCCATCTGAAAATTATGTGTTCCTGCATTTGGCTATGTGCCATATCTGTCAAAGAGATATAATCCTCGTTTTGCACACTAACAACAGATATTTCTGTATTTTCAACTTTTATCTTAGCCATAATCCTTAGTCTTTAGTTAACACAAATCTGTGGTTGTATATACTTTCCGTAAGGAACATTAAACAAACCTTTCTTGTTTACACGATATAAACCGTTGAAGCAAGTGCGATTAAGAAAGAAGAACTTTGCCGTATTTTCTATCGGGTTAATGTTCTTCTCATTGTAGCGTTGGCGTACTGCCATAAACATCTCACGTTTCGCTTCCATATCTTGCAAAGCGTAATATTGGGCTTGAATATCCTGCAATGCAGGAATCAACTCTTCCACATTGTCACGTACAGTTCTATAACATGTAACCAAATCGCTGTTAATATCGTTGATTACGGCATGTTTGATATTTGAATGCTGTTGCAGCATGTAGAACAACATGGCCCCACCGCCAACGAATGGCTCTATGTATGTCGCATCATCCCAATTATCAAAGTCAGCTGGGAGTTTTGCTTCCAGTTGTTCAATGAGTTGTCCTTTACCACCAACCCATTTGATGAATGGTTTTGCTTTTGTCTTCATTATTAATCTTTTTTTGAACTAATGATTGTCAATCATCACTGTTAGTACCTTTTGTTTTATTGATAAGCTGACGAACATCAACGTCCAATAGAGCAGCTACCTTGGTCAATGTTACTAAATCTGGTTGTGAGGTATTGGTACACCATTTTGAGATTGTTGCAGGATCTTTCCCCAACTGTTCGGACAACCATTTGCTTGTCCGCTTCTTCTCTACCAACACGACTTTTATGCGATTTATATCTTTCATCGTTTATCTTTATTATTGCGTTCAGCGCAAAGATAATGGAATATTTTTGGAATCAGATTATTTTTGTTGCACTTTTATTATTATTATTTAGTATATCAGTCGGAGAAAAATAAAAATTAAATTGTATCTTTGAATCGAGAAATAAAGAGTTGTTTGACAAGCATACTTATGCATAATGCAGAATTTAGAACTATTGCTAAATCATAGCCCCTATTAACTTATAATTCGCTCATTTTAAGCTATTCTGTATAAATTAGCGGAGTTTTCGTAAAAACAATAATAACATAAATAAACAATAAAACAACAACTACTTTTGTCGTTGTTATTTTATAATATAGTTTCTATTTAATTTTTAACTACATACGAATGAAACAAACATATTTTTCCTTAAAATATTTACTTTGATTTATTTTTCTCCTTAAATAGATTATAGCATAAAAAATAGTATAGTTAAGTAATTTTATAACTATAATATT
>CAMPYS010000018.1 GCA_946998295.1 uncultured Prevotella sp. | reverse complement strand
CTAGGCTTTGTGCATAAAAAAGAGGATGTGTACATTTTGACACACCCTCTTTTTTATATCATAATGAAAAACGAGTTATAAATCATCTATCAATGCTGTACTCTTTGCATAAGCTGTACTCTTTGCTTCAAAAAAGTCTGTTTTAACTTCATTAGCATTAGAGTATTGAGCTACCCATTGCATATCTGCTGGTTCTGTTTGATTATCTTCATATAAATATCCAAAGCCTAAACTTTGCCAACGTAAATTGCCTAAATAATGAATATAATCAGCTACCATTTGTGAGGTTAAACCTTGTACTTCATTCCCGATAACATATTGTCCCCAAGATATTTCCTGTCGTACTCCCTCTCTCATCATCTCCGCATATATAGCAATATATTCAGGTGTAAATAGCTCTGGTTCTTCTTTTTTTAGCTCAATAATTATATTACGAAAAAGCCAAAGGTGAGTATTCTCATCACGGTTTATGTAACGTATTTCTTGAGCCGATCCTGACATTTTACCATTACGACTAAGATTATAGAAAAACATAAAGCCACTATAAAAATATATGCCTTCAAGTATAAAATTGGCAATACATACTTTCATTAAAGTAAATTTATCCCTATTAGTTTGAAACTCATTATAGCAATTACCTATAAAAGTATTACGCTTAAGTAGATGCTCATCTGTTTTCCATTGATAAAGAATTTCATTACGTTCTTCTGGAGAACAAATTGTATCAAGCATATAGCTATAACTTTGACTGTGGACACATTCTTGAAATGTTTGAATATGAAGGCACAGATTTACCTCATTAGCTGTTATATATTCACTTATTGTTGGTAGATTGTTACTTTGTAGTGAATCTAAAAAGACTAAAAAACTTAATATTTTATCATATGCTTTACGTTCTGCAGGCTCTAAATTGGGATAATCTTTTATATCTTGTCCTAAATTTATTTCTTCAGGTATCCAAAAGTTATTCATTGCCTGCCGATACCAATCACTTGCCCATTGGTATTTCATATTATTGAAATCGTTAAGATTTGTAGTATTACCACCTATCATCCTTCGTAATCGAAGATCTATATCTCCATCAGGATTAAATAGCGAATTACGGTTAAGTTTATCCATTACTATTACTTATTAATTCAAAATATTCTTAGTTTAAAATTTTGGTTATGAGGCACAACTCTCACATTCTTCAACTTCTAACGACTTACTTCTAACATAATAAATTGTTTTTACTCCACATCTCCACGCGAGTAGATATAAATCTAATACTTGACGCATTGTATAGTCGTTAGTTATATATAAGTTCATACTTTGAGCTTGATCTATATGACGTTGCCTAATACCAGAAGCTCGTACGCTCCATTGTTGATTGAGTTGATAAGCTCCTTTGTAGAACCAATATGTTTTATCTGATAAATTTGGCGCAACACGAGGCAACATTGCTCCTTTCTTTTCTTCTAAGAAAAAGCGTTTCATTATTGGGTCTAAGCCTGCTGTTGTACCTGCAATTATGCTTGTACTACTTGTTGGTGCTACAGCCAATAGATAAGCATTTCTCATTCCTTGCGATTGTACCTTATCTTTTAATTCATTCCACTCTGGAGAGGTGTACCCTCTATTTTCAAAATATTTACCTGTTGACCAGTCACTGCCTCTATAATACATATAACTGCCCTTTTCTGCTGCAAGATTAGTACTTGCACTTATAGCGGCATAATTAATAGTCTCAAATACTTTATCCATAAATTTGAGATGTTCTTCACTTTCCCATTTTATTCCACGTATAGCTAAAGCATGATGATAGCCACTAATTCCAAGTCCTATACTTCTATACTTTTTATTAGTTATTTTAGCATATGGTACTGGATAAAAATTGAGGTCTATAACATTGTCTAACATTCGTACCACTGTTGCTACTTTATCTTTCATAAGTTCTTTATTTTCCAAAGGTAAACGTCCTAATGAAAGACTTGCTAAATTACAAACAACAAAATTTCCTGCTTTAACGGTCGTTACAACAACTGTATCTCCTTCATTTGTTTCTATTTTTTGACTTACCTCCTCTATACACGACATATTTTGAGCTATTTCTGTACATAAATTAGAACAATATATTATGCCACAATGCTTGTTAGGATTAGCGTTATTTACAGTATCTCTATTAAATGTAAATGGTGTTCCTGTTTCAACGGCTGAACGTAAAATTAAACGTACCAAATCTTTTATAGTTATTATACGGCGTGAAAGTTTTTTTTCAGCAATACATGCTCTATAACGAATTTCCCATTCCTTACCATAAAAATCTTCAAGTGCATATCCCATGACACGTTTAATTTCATCAGGACAAAATAAATACCAGTTTTGATTTAAATTTTCTTCTGCCATATGCCAAAATAAATCAGGATAGCATACAGCAGGGAAAATATCATGCGCTTTCATTCTATCATCGCCATTATTTGTTCTAAGTTGTAAAAACTCTGGTATATCTTTATGCCATACATCAAGATATACTGCTACTGCTCCTTGACGCATTCCTAATTGATCTACTGCAACGGCTGTATCGTTGACTAATTTCATCCAACGTATTACGCCTCCTGCTGCTCCTTTAAATCCGCGTATACTTCCACCTGTTGCACGTACTTTACCAAAATACATACCCATACCTCCACCAAATTTACTAACTTGGGCAAAGTTATCAATGCTTCTATATATACCTATAAGGCTGTCAGGGACAGTATCGATAAAGCAACTTGATAATTGGTGGTTAGGTTTTCTTGCATTTGATAAAGTAGGTGTTGCAACTGTTACTTCTAATAAACTTAATAAATCATATATTTTCTTTACCCACTTCAATCTATCAATTTTCTCTAACATTGCTAAATGAAGAGCGATACCTAAATACATTTCTTGAACTCGTTCAATGACTTTTCCATCATAATCACGTATTAAATAGCGCTTCATTAATAAATTTAATCCACTATAATTGAATAGATTATTACGTTTATTATCAATAAATGATGATGCTTGTATTATCTCCTCTTTTGTGTAATTATCTAATATATATGCCCCATATAACCCCGAAGAGGTCAAATAACGTAATTTTTCATAGAATGATACTATACCTAATTTGCGTTCTTGGGCTGCAATATCCAAATTAAGTTCAAAACTAAGTAGACGACCTGATATCATTTCCCATTTTGGACTTTCGGCAGTAGTCAACTCAACAGCAGCCTTTACTAACGCAGATAACTTTTCTCTTTGACTCATTAATGGTTTAGAGAAACTAACAAATTTGTCAGATAATAATGTTACACTGTATTCAGCTCCTCTAAAATCTTGACGTATATCATTTAAAACATGTTCTATGGAACTTTCACCTATATTGAAAGCAATGTTTTTTATATATTTTCGCTGCTCATTCCTCTGCCATCGAAAAAGAATATAACTTTTAGCTTCATCATAAAAACCATGAGACATTAAAGTTTTTTCTACTTTATCTTGTATACTCTCAACATCTCGTTTGTTTTCATTGCTAACAATATAGTCTCCAACTTCTTGAGCCATAAGATCTATTTCTTTGGAGTATCCTATACTATTTACACTGATAAAACTTTTTGTTATTGCAGCTGCTATTTTTGACTGATTATAAAGCTCTTTACTTCCATCTCTTTTTCTTACTTCCATTTTTATTTTTATCAAACATAGTTATTAAAGTTATCAATTATATAATTTGAACTTTAATACTCATAAATAATTAAAATACTTTTATTAATAATTTTAGTCAAAATATATGATAACTACCTGCAAAGGTAAAAAAAAAATATAACCTCCATTTTGAATATTATAAATATTTCAATTTAATATATTGTTGTATAGTATACCACAAAAGGCTGATACCTTATAAGAAATGTCAGTCTTTTTAGAAATTAATAAAAGTTTTATCAGACAACTATAAAGTAAATAATTATAATACTTAGTGATACATAAATTAATCGTAACCAAAATAGATCTTACAGAATGACTAAAATCGTTAGTAGAGTTATTAGTGTTTCATCATTTACATTTATAATATTTAATTTACATTCCTGTGCAGATAATATATAATTTCAGTGCTTATATATAATTAAAAAAGAGGTATATCTAATACAGCTAATTTTTATTAATGTATTAGATATACCTCTTTTACATGTATAAAATTTTAATTATATCACTCTATCTGATTATTACTTTCTTTCCATTATGTATATAAATACCACTATGTACAGGCTGTTCTATACAACGTCCTTGTAAATCGTAATAAGGTGTTTTATCATCAGTTGTATTAAAAATCAATTTTATACTTGTTGGTGTTTTACCTTTTATTGGATTTCCATTTGTATCCACTATTGTCCATCCTTTAGCAGCTGCATCACGAACATGTATTGTAGTACATTGATTTGATTCAAGGCTCGTATCAGAATTAGCTGCTGCCAAAATTCCGTTTTTAGTCTTGGGCAAAGCTGAGATAAGCTCTGTCAATTCTTCCTCAGTGTATGCGTTATAAAATGCTGCTATTTCATCCAATTTGCCATTTTGTGGTAATACAACTTTACAATGTTTTGTATAAGAAATATCGAGTAATTGTAATTCTGAACATTTAGATAAATCTAAAGACTTAATTCTTAAATTTATACAATTTAGGGATTGTATGACAGCAGGAATTTTGAGTTCTTTAATATTAGAATTTTCAATATCAACTACCTTTAAATTTTTAAATTCTGATAGATCTATATTAGCAGATAATTTAGAACAATTTAGTATTGATAAATTATTAAGTTTATCACTTATAGGAAGTGATAAAGATTCAAGATAAGCACAGTGTTTAAGCGTCAAACTTTCTATATTTTTTGTTAGTATTAAATCTTTAAAACCCATATCAATGGCCTTAAAGCTTTTCAAATAAGGATAATTTGAAAAATCCATATTTAATATTTCTTTTTGATCATTCTCACCTTCTAAACTTATTATTTGCTTATTTGTCTTAATAAAATTATCACCTTCTGGATAATATATTAATTTCCCTGTATAGTTTCTTATATCTATATAACTTGAGCCTTTGCTAAGAAAAACATCAAAATCCATATGTGGTACAGGATCACTATTAAATATAAAATTAGCAGATATATCAGATTTAAAATTTATGTTTCCAAAATCATCAATACCTTCAAATAAATCCCCATCAGAATCATAAAGAGTCCATCCTCGTTCAGACAAAGTTTTAATCATACTCTTAGTAAAGAAATTATCTTCATCCTTAGTTCTAGCATATAATTTGCCTGATAATGTTGTACAAGCTGGTATCTTAGAGACTAAATTCTCTACCATTAGGAGATTCATTCCACAATCATAACATTTTAATGTATTTAGAGCCTTACATTTACTTACATCTATATCAGAAATACTTTTATTGTTAGAATAATCTAATAATTCTATTTTTTCAGGATTGTTTGGTAAATAAAGATTTTTTAAATTGCAATCATTAACTACAACAGATTTTAATTTTGAACAGTCACTTAGATCTACTGTGGTAATATAATAATTATAACTACAATTTAAATCTTCTAAATTAGGACACTTAAGTAAATTTAGAGCAGTAATATTATTGTTAGAACAAATTAATTTTTTCAAGGAAGTAGCATGTGATAAATCAAGATGTGATATCACAGATGATTTACAATCTAATGAAGTTACATCACCATTTATTGTAATGGGTTTTCCATCCTCTTTAATATAAATTCGATATTCTCCTTGTTCATGTTCAACTTTTGCAGCGCCTGTAACTGTAAACGTTTCATTTAATTTTGTATTTTCCCCAGTCTTTATAATAAATTTAACTGCATCATTAACAGCCTTTTTAGAAGTAAATGTTATAGAGCTATTTCCTATTTTAGCTGTAATAGGAATAGAATAAAAACAAATTAACCATAAAAATAATAAGTAAAATTTTTTCATATAATTTAGTTTTTTATAAAATTGTATATAAGATATATAAATATATGTACTTGTAGTTTATCTACAAGTACATATATTTATACTATAATTTAGTAATTATGGGTACAAAATTAATTGTTTTTATTTATAAAAACAATACTTAAATATTATGATTTTTTTTTATCAATTATTATGATATACCAAATTATAATGATGGTATTATATAAAAACAAAAATAGAACTTCTTAGATTATTTTGAAAAAGTTCTATTTATAAACTATTAATCATATAAAAAGAGCGGAATACGGGAATCGAACCCGCCTCCCAGGCTTGGGAAGCCCGTACACTACCGATGTGCTAATTCCGCATTTAACATAGAGCCGATACCCGGACTTGAACCGGGGACCTACGCATTACGAATGCGTTGCTCTACCAACTGAGCCATATCGGCAAAAGCTATTGCAAAGATATATATAAAAACTAATAAGACAAAATTTATAAGTAATATTTTATTTGAAATATTTATAGTCATTCATATAACTTTAATAATTTTAAATATAGTCTTTCGATACATTTTTAGTTATTCTAATTAATATTTAACTTTATATATTGAGTTATTTATATGATATAATAAAGTAAATAAAATAAAAACTAAAATGCAGGATTCTTTAAATAGAGTCCTGCATTTATATTATAACTTTAATATTTATTAATTACCATAAATCTAAGCGTTGTGATTTTGGCAAATATAACTTATCGTTAGGTTTTACGTCAAATGCTTCATACCAAGCATTGATATGTGGTAAAGCTCCATTAACTCTCCATTTTCCTAAGGCATGTGGATCGCTCTTTGTACGATTTCTTATTTCAGCATCAGTTATATTAGCAGCCCACACGTTAGCATAAGCTAAGAAAAAGCGTTGTTCTGGTGTGAAACCATCTATAATTTTAGCTTTCTTACCTTTCATGGCATTTTTCATCGCGTTAAATGCTACCATAAGACCACCATGATCAGCAAGATTTTCACCCATAGTTAACTTTCCATTACCCTTTAAATCTGGTAAGACATTAATATTACTGAAGAACTTTCCAAAAGGTTCTGTACGTGCTTTAAATTGTGCAGCATCTTCCTTAGTCCACCAGTCTTTCATATTACCATCTTTATCATAATTACGACCATTGTCATCAAATCCGTGTGTCATTTCATGTCCTATAACAACACCAATTGCACCATAGTTAAAGGCATCATCTGCTTTAGGGTCAAAAAATGGGTATTGAAGTATACCAGCAGGGAAACAAATCTCATTAGTTGTAGGGTTATAGTAGGCATTTACTGTTTGTGGATACATAAACCATTCGTCTTTATCAACTGGTTTACCTGCATTCTTTTCTATCTTTACTTGATGCCAAAATTTATTACATGCTTTTACATTTTCATAATATGATTTAGTAGGATCAAGTATTAACTTTGTTAAATCTTGCCATTTGTTAGGATAACCAACTTTAACATAGAAAGTTGAAAGTTTATCAAGTGCTGCTTTTTTTGTTGCATCACTCATCCATTTTTGAGCTTTTATTCTTTGTGCTAAACTTATTTTTAGGTTATCAATCAGTTTTTCCATACGTTGTTTACTGCTTGCAGGGAAATATCGCTCACAATAAATTTTCCCTAAAGCTTCACCCATTTGGTTTTCTACCTGTGAAGTAGCACGCTTCCAACGTGGATAGTCTTGTTTCGTTCCACGCATTTTTTTGCTAAAGAAAGAGAAATATTCATTACGTATATTATCACTAAGATAGTTAGCAGCTTCCATAATTGCATCCCACTCCATGCGCGCACGCAGTTCTTCTACATTTTCTGTTTCTGTTAATTTATCAAGTCCAGCAAGAAACTCAGGTTGCCCAACTACAAGTTCTCTTATTACATCAGAACTAACTCCATCTGCATTTACAAATGCTTCTATTGGTAGATTAGGATACTTTTCCTTAAACTGTGATAGGGTCATTTTGTTATAATTAGCCTCTGTATCACGCAATTGAGTTTTACTTCTTGATATAAGAGCTAAAGCCGTCTCATAACGTAAAATGGCATTACTCTTAAATTCTGCATCTTTTTGAGAGAACCCAAAGAGTTTAAACATATTTATAATATGTTGTTTAAATGCATCACGAATTTCTTTTGTTGATTTATCGTTTTCAAGGTAGTAGTCCTTTTCCCCAAGAGTAAGTCCACTTTGATAAACATTTAAGATATTCATTTTAGCATTTTTCTCATCAGCTCCAAACCATAATCCCATAGCAAGACCATAATGAGGATAACCAATTTGTAATGCTCTTAAATCTGCAAGAGTTTTTGCATTTTCAAAAGTTTCAAGTAGAGGTCTAACTGGTTCTATACCTTCTTTGTTACGACGAGTTGAGTCCATAGCTAACTTATAGAAAGTGCTTAACTTAGCCTCTACTGTTCCTTTTTTAGTTTTTTTCTTTAGTAAATCACTCAATATAGTATTAATACGTTTGTTATTAGCTTCGCCTAATTGGTCGAATGAGCCATAACGTGAAAATGCTGGTGGCAAAGGATTTGCCTTTTGCCAACCACCTGTTGCAAACTGATAAAAATCATCAACAGGACGAACTGTACGATCAAGGTTCCCCTCTTTAATACCTGCTTGTTGTTTCTGTGCAAGACCACTAAGTGGTACTGTCGCAATCATTACCATCGGTAAAATAGTTTTAATTTTCATTTATTTATAACAGTTTATTGGTTTATATTTTTAGTAAACTTTCCATTGTTTCTAATTCTTCTGATAGTTTAATCCACTTTTCATTTTCTTTATCTAATTCAGCCTGTAAGGTTGTATATTTCTCAACAAGTTCCATATTAGAATTATTTTCTTGAAGCATAAGTAGAGAATCTATTTTATTTTTTTCTTTCTCCATAATTGAAATATTTTTTTCTGATAATTCAATTGCCTTATATAATCTTCTTAGTTTCTTTTGTTGCTCTTTTTGCTCAGAATAAGATGATGCCGAGTGCCTATTTTTAATTTGTTTTGTATTTTTTTCTTGTTTTAGTTCTGATATAGATTTTTCAGAGTTTACAGAATTAAGCGTTTCATCTATGTTACTTGCATTATGTGCTTGCAGATAGTCATATATTCCTCCTAAATGTTCTTTCACATGACCTGCGGAAAATTCATATACTTTACTAACTAAACCATCAAGAAAATCACGGTCATGAGATACTATTATCGCTGTACCATCAAATGATTTTATCGCTTGTTTTAGAACTTCCTTAGATACAATATCAAGATGATTAGTAGGCTCGTCAAGGATTAAAAAGTTGACAGGTTCTAAAAGGAGTTTTATCATAGATAAACGTGAACGTTCGCCACCTGATAAAACTTTTACCTTTTTATCTGATATATCTCCTCCGAACATGAAAGCTCCAAGAATATCTTTTATTTTTAAGCGAATTTCTCCTCTTGCCACACGGTCAATCGTTTCAAATATTGTAAGATTTTCGTCTAATAATTGTGTTTGATTTTGTGCAAAATAACCAATCTCGACGTTATGACCAACTTTTAGTTCACCTTCAAATGGTATTTCGCCCATAATACATTTTACTAATGTTGATTTCCCTTCACCATTTTTACCAACAAAAGCTACTTTTTCACCTCGTTTAATAGTAAAATTTACATTTTCAAAAACTAAATTATTAGGATATTCCTTACGAACATCTTTACATATTATAGGATAGTCGCCACTACGTAAACATGGAGGAAACTTTAAGCGCATAGCTGAATTATCAAGCTCATCAACTTCAATTGGTACTATTTTAGCAAGTTGTTTTACTCTTTGCTGCACTTGTACTGCTTTAGTAGCTTGATAACGGAATCGTTCAATAAAAGCTTTAATATCTGCAATCTCTTTTTGCTGATTTTCGTATGCACGCAATTGCTGTTCATGACGTTCTTTACGCAACTTTACATATTCGTCATATTTCACTTTATAGTCCTCCACTCTACCGCAAGTTATTTCTAATGTACGATTTGTTACATTATTAATAAATGCACGGTCGTGAGAAACTATAACAACAGCTTTAGAGCTTTGAACTAAAAACTGTTCTAACCACTGAATAGACTCTATATCTAAATGGTTAGTTGGTTCATCAAGCAATAAAACATCTGGACGTCGTAATAAGATCTTGGCTAACTCTATACGCATACGCCAACCACCAGAAAATTCACTTGTAGGACGAGTAAAATCTGTACTTTTAAAACCTAATCCTATTAATGTTCGTTCTATCTCTGCTTCATAATTATTGCCACCAAGCATCATAAAACGTTCATGAAGTTGTGTAAATTTATTTACAAGATCGATATAACTTTTACTGTCATAATCAGTTCTCACACTCATAGCTTTCTCCATCTGTGACAATTTATCCTTTATCTTCGTTGTATCTGAAAATGCTTTACGTGCTTCTTCTTTTACTGTTGTATCATCAGTTAGTTTCATAACTTGAGGTAGATAGCCTATTGTTGTATCATTTGGTATAGATACAACGCCAGAAGTTGGCTGTTGCAGTCCACAAATTATTTTAAGCATTGTAGATTTACCTGCACCATTCTTTCCAACTAAAGCTATACGATCACGATTATTTATAACGAAAGAAACGTCTTGAAATAGTGGTTTTACACCAAATTCCACTTTCAAACTTTCTATTGACAGCATTATTTTAATTTCTATTATAACATATAATAATAAAGTATAAGCAATATCAACCAATAAAAATTAGATATCTAACTTATATAAATATTGTTGCAAAGATAAAAATTATTTTCCATTTTACATAATACATATAATTGTTTTGAAAGTAAATTTTAATATTAGTGATTTTTATTTTTTGAAAATATAATGTATTTTTGCAACCTATTTAAAATCATTTTATAATTACAAATTTATGAAACGTACACTAAATTTAGTTTTATTATTCACTCTTATTCTTTTCTGTAATTGCTCAGGTGATAATATACAGAAAATCGATAAACCTATTACATTACAAACACTAAAAGAAGGAGATCTTCTTTTTATTGCCAAAAAAACAAATAATCCGATAACTGATGTTACACAAGGTGTTGATGGGCTAAAGATAGACCATGTAGCTATATATCATAAGGATGGAAATACTGAATATGCTTTAGAAGCAATACCTCCAAAGGTTGTATTAACACCTATATCAAAGTTTATAGAACGTTCAAAAGGTAAAAATAAAAATCAAAAGCCACAAATTGTTATAGGAAGGGTTAAAACAGATATTGACATAAATGCCTCTATAAAGAAAGCGTTATCATATATTGGACGTCCATACGATTTTTTTTATATGCCTAATGATAAGGAAATTTATTGTAGCGAATTAGTTCAAAAATGTTATGTAGATCATAAAGGAAATTTATTATTTACTCCAATACCAATGTCTTTCCATGATAAAACTGGAAAAATACTAAAAATATGGGAGGACTTTTATAGACTACATAAACGTAAAGTTCCAGAAGGAGAACCTGGCTCAAATCCTGGAGACTTATCACGGAGGAATATATTAAAAATAAGTTACGATTTATAAGTATATATATTATTTTAAATGAAAATATTGGAGAAATATTTAGGATTTAATCCTAAAACAATGAATTTGCGTATAGAATTTACAGCAGGTATAACAACTTTTTTAACAATGAGTTATATACTTGCTGTAAACCCAACTATATTAGCTTCAACAGGTATGAATCAAGGTGCGGTATTTACAGCAACAGCTATCTCATCAGCTGTAGCAACTATACTTTTAGCATTTATGGCAAAGCTTCCATTTGCTCAAGCACCTTCAATGGGACTTAATGCCTTTTTTGCCTATACACTTTGTCAAGCTATGGGCTATTCATGGAGAAGCTCTTTGGCTATATTGTTAATAGAAGGTATAGTATTCATTTTAATAACATTTTTCAATATACGAGAAAAAATCTTCAATGCTATACCTAAGAATTTACGATATGCCATATCTGTAGGTATTGGTATGTTTATAGCATTTATTGGTCTTAAAAATGCTGGAATTATTGTACCCAAAGAGGGCACATTTGTAGGTCTTGGTGCTTTCACTGCTCCTTGCCTACTTGGTATAATATCTACATTATTAGGTGGTATTCTTATGGCGAGAAATGTAAAAGGATCATTGTTTTGGAGCATTATAATTGCTACAGTTATAGGAATACCTATGGGAGTAACAACTCTAACAGATAACTGGCTTCCAATGTCTTTACCAAAATCAATATCTCCTATATTTTTACAATTTGATTTTACAGAATTACTTTCACTTAAAACAATATTAGTAGTTTTTTCACTCTTAATTGTAAATATTTTTGATACTATAGGAACACTTATGGGATTAGCACAAAAAACAGGAATAGTGAGAAAAAACGGTTCGATTCCAAAGATGAGGGAGGCTATGATGAGTGATGCTTTAGGTACTACTGTTGGTGCAGCATTAGGCTGCTCTACTGTTTCAACATACGTGGAAAGTGCAAGTGGAATAGCTGAAGGAGGTCGTTCTGGTGTAACATCCTTTGTTGTAGGTTTAATGTTTTTAATTTCACTTTTTCTATCTCCTATTTTTTTACTTATACCAAGTGCTGCAACCAGTGGAGCTCTAATAATGGTTGGGGTACTTATGATTGATTCTGTAAAAAAAATAGATTTAAATGATATGACTGAAGCTTTTCCTTCATTCATAACAATGATAACAATGGTTCTTTGCTACTCTATAGCTGATGGTATTTGTCTTGGAATATTAAGTTTTGTTATTATAAAACTATGTACTAAACAATGGAAAGACTTAAACTGGACTTTATGTATATTATCAGTATTATTTGTACTTAACTTTATTCTTGCCTAAACATTAGCTTATCAATATATTATTTTTTGCATAAATAGTTATATTTATTATTTTTTTTACTATTTTTGCAGAAAAATAGTATATAAATAACTCTATGCAAGAAAAAATAAGGATAAAAGATATTGCAGAACGAGCAGGAGTAAGTCAGGGTACAGTCGATAGAGTAATTCATAATAGACCTAATGTTTCAAAAAAAGCATTAGATAAAGTTCAAAAAGCATTAAAGGAACTTAACTATCAACCAAATGCATTTGCAAGTGCTTTGGCTCATAACCGTAAATACAATTTTTATTGCATTATGCCAAAACATTCTAGTGAAGCCTATTGGGGAGAAATCGAATTGGGGGCTATTAATGCAGCTAAGCTAAGACAAGATTTTAATATAGGTTTAGAATTTATATATTATAATAGACTAAATTCTAAATCGTTCATAGAAGCATATACTAAATGTCTTAACAGTAATCCTAATGGTGTTATTTTAGTACCTACTACATTGTCAGAAACAAAAAAGTTTACGGATGAACTTCATAAACAAAGTATACCTTTTATTTTAGTTGATTCTTATATGCCAGAAATAAAGCCACTATCATTTTATGGACAAGACTCTATTCAAAGTGGTATTTTTGCAGCAAAAATATTAATGCTACTGGCTAATAAAGAAAAAAGCATAATGCTGATGAAACAAACTATTGGAGGAGAGATTTTAAGTAAACAACAAAAAAATAGAGAAAAAGGATTTAGACAATATATGTCTAAACATTTCCCACATATAAATATAAAAGAGCTTATATTACCATTAGATGAAGATAAAAAATACTATGAACAAAAAATGGAAAACTTTTTTTGTAAAAATCCAGATATACATCATGGTCTATCAATAAACTCCAGAGCACATATTGTAGGGAAATACTTATTAAAAACTAAAAGAAATAATATTCAGATAATGGGTTACGATATGGTTCAAAAAAATGTTGATTGCCTTAAAAATGGGACTATCTCTTTTCTTATAGCTCAGCATGCTTATCAACAAGGATTTTCATGTGTTGAAACCTTGTTTAGACACATAATCTTGAAAAAAACTGTACAACCTGTTAACTATGTGTCAATAGAATTAATTGCCAAAGAAAATATGAATTTCTATCATAGAACAAGAATATAATGGATATTGTACAAAGAAACTTCTTTAGGATTATAAAATCTGGTGCTTTTGAAGATAAAGATACACTTGAGCCTATATCCCCTTTCAAGTGGAGAAAATTGTATAAATTAGTACTATCACAAAATGTATTGATACCATTTGCAAAAGGAGTAAACAACTATACTCAAGATAAGAACTTATCGCTACCAATAGATTTAATAAATGAGGTTAAAACTAAACTTATTGAAAATAAAAATACAGTAAATAATAGAAAAATTAATAATAAACTAATAATAAACTTTTTTCGACAAAGAAAATATAAATCAATTGTTTATAAAGAAAAACACAGCATAGATACATCAATAGAAACGCTCAATGTTTTATATCTTATTATATTCAATATGAATAAGATGATTAATTCTGGCTTATATTTTGAAGGAATTATAGAACTTGGACAATTTCTAAGGGCAAAAGGTCAAAAAGTTGATTTTGTTAAATTAGAAAAATGGATATATACCCTTAGCCTAAAACGCATTACTCAGCTGCAAGGGTATATACTCATAACTATGTTTCAATTTGCTCCAGAAGAATTACCATTTATACATAAAGAAACTAAAAGAAGCAAAAGGCATAAGAATCATACTATAGCTAAACTTTTAAAAGATAATGCTAAAAAACAACGCCTTAAAGAGAAGAAATTAAGTTTGGTATACAATAATAATACTATAATAAAAAATATAAAGTATACATATCACTATTTCTATTATGCACCTATAGAAACTATATTTAATTTTTTCTATAATATAATAAAAAATATAGTTGATATAGAAGAATGATACTACTCTATCCAGCCTTGAGCTTTTAATTTTAGTTCATTTCCATCACGACACACGAGATATTCACCAAGATTAGCTTCTGTTATATAGCCAATTTGTCTTACATCGTTTAAATCTTTAATTTTGATATGATCAGATATAGGAACTGTAAATAGTAGTTCATAATCCTCTCCACCATTTAATGCTGCTGTTGTTAAATTTAAATTAAATTCTTCACATGTTACAGCAGTTTGATAATCTATAGGTAATTTATCTTCATATACTCTACAACCACATTTACTTTTATTGCAAATATGTTTTAAATCACTGGCTATACCATCAGAAACATCTATCATTGATGTGATACGTATATCTAAATCATGTAATTCTTTAAGTATTTCACCACGAGCTTCAGGTTTTAACTGTCGTTCTATAAGATATTCTTTCCCTGCAAAATCTGGTTGAAATGATGATAATGCCTGACGTTCTGCTGCAAAATAATCTGTATTAATATTTTTATTTTCTTTCTTAGCTGCTGCTACCTTTTTATTAAATTCTTCTACCTGTTGATAGTATACAGTTTTTTCACGTTCTAAGAGCTGAAGCCCCATGTATGCTCCACCTAAATTGCCTGTTACACAAATTATATCTGATGGTTTTGCTCCACTCCGATAAACTATATCTTGTTTGTTTGCTTCACCAAGACAAGTTACATTAATTGTAAGGCCTGTAAAAGAAGATGTCGTATCTCCTCCTATAATATCTACTCCCCATTTTGAGCAAGCAGACTTAAAACCTGAATACAATAGATCTAAATCTGTAACCTTAAACCGTTTACCTATTCCTATAGAAATAAGCATTTGTTTAGGGACACCGTTCATAGCAAATATATTGCTCATTGTTACCATTGCGCATTTGTATCCTAAACTATCCATACTTGAATAGGTTAAATCAAATTCTATTCCTTCCATGAATAAATGAGTTGTTACCAAAGTTTCTTTAGTAAGATTACTAATAACAGCGGCATCATCTCCTATACCTAAGCTGGAAGTGTTATTTTTGCAACTTATATCTTTAGTTAAATGATCTATTAAACCAAATTCACCTAATTCTTTTATTTCCATTTAATTATATATATATCGGGTATACTTTTTAGTACACCCGATACTTTTTCTAAAAGTAAATATATTTATTGTTTATGAACGTTTTATCATTTCACTCATTATAGCTGTCATTAAAGGCTGTGCCTTATTTGCAGCTTCTTGAACTTCTTCATGAGTAACTTCTACTGGAAGGTCAAAACCGCCTAAATCGGTAATGATGCTTACTCCAAAGACCTTTATACCACAATGGCGAGCTACTATTACTTCAGGAACAGTGCTCATTCCTACAGCATCACCTCCTAAGATTCTATACATACGGTATTCTGCAGGTGTTTCAAATGTTGGTCCTTGAACACCAACATATACACCATGATGAAGTTTAATAGACTTTTCTTTTGCTATAGTGTCTGCTAATCCTATTAGTTCATGATCATATGCTTCATGCATATCTGGGAATCTTGGTCCAGTAGGGAAGTTTTTACCATTCAATGGGTTTTGAGGAAAGAAATTAATATGATCATTTATTATCATAATATCACCTATATTAAATTCTGGGTTCATTCCTCCTGCTGCATTAGATACAAATAATGTTTTTATTCCCAGCTCATACATGACACGTATAGGGAAAGTAACTGATTTCATATCATAGCCTTCATAATAGTGAAAACGACCTTTCATGGCTATAATTTCCTTTCCGCCTAATTTTCCAAAAATCAAACAACCTGCATGTCCTTCTACAGTTGATACAGGAAAGTTTGGTATTTGGCTATATGGAATTTCTTTACTTTCGGTTATTTCGGAAGATAATTGTCCGAGACCTGTTCCTAAAATTACTGCTGTCGTTGGTTTCCCACTCATTTGAGTTTTCAACCATTTGGCTGTTTCTTGAATTTTTTCGTACATAGGATATTATTTTTGCATTAAATCTTAATTCATCATTTAATTTGAACTCTACTTGTATAGGTAAATAATATATATTATTTCTT
Organism: uncultured Prevotella sp.; assembly: GCA_946998295.1. GTDB lineage: Bacteria > Bacteroidota > Bacteroidia > Bacteroidales > Bacteroidaceae > Prevotella. Next base: position 21,663 of record CAMPYS010000018.1, on the reverse strand, counting down.
ACATCTGTACTTAGTCCCTCTATTGATATTAATCGTGCTTGGTCTTTCTCTGTAGTTATAATTATTTTAGGCTTGGAGATATTAGAAAATGTTGAATTGATATTTTCTATATCACTATTTGTAAACGCATGATGATCAGGAAAAGTCAGTTTGAACAAGTGCTTCTTTTTAACATAAGTAAGTAAATCTTTTTCTAAATGTTCGGGTAGTGCTATTCCTGTAATTAGCAGAATATTATAATGTTTTAAGTCTCTCAGTCCAATAGTTGTAGCATTGGCTTCATTTGGAAAGACAGCTTGTAAACTGCTATATGTATAGGTTGTAAAATATAGTTCTTGAAATGGATAAAGGTTCATTGATTTACTCAATACACGATAGTCGAGTGGTGACATTTTTTTAGGACATTTTGTTACAATTACTATATCAGCACGTTTTTTTTCTGAAACTGGTTCACGCAAACGACCAGCGGGTAAAAGTTCGTCATTATGAAGTAGACGATTGAAGTCTACTAAAAGTATATTTATACCGGGATAAACATAGCGATGCTGATACGCATCATCTAATAATATTACATCGGTATTGGAAGTTTCATCATCGGATATTATGCGTTCTATTCCATGACATCGACATTTATCTACTGCTACATGTATTTCATCTGCAAATTTATGCTTTAATTGATACGGTTCATCACCTATTACATTCATAGGTGTTTCTAATGTTGCAGAATGATAGCCATGGCTCCGACGTTTATATCCTCGAGATAGTACTGCTACTTTGTACCTATTTTTCAATAATCTAACTAAATACTCCACATGAGGAGTCTTACCAGAACCGCCAACAGTTATATTACCAACTGATATTATTGGTATATCATATTTACGGCTACGCAATATGTTAAGATTGAAAAGTTCATTTCTTACACCTACTGCTAAACCGTACAACCAGCTCAGTGGTCGAAGCCAATGATTTATTTTTATAAATTCACTGTTCACGTATATTAATATTATTGTGTTATATGTTGTGTATTACATAAAACATAAAGTATATTCTAATTTATAAGCATATAATATGGTATATGTGCCTGTATTCTTGATTGGCTATTAATTGATTTCATTATCATTAGCGGTTCATACAAGCTACCTAAATTTCTTTTTAATTCTTCGTCAAGATAATTACCACTGTTGACAGTATTAAATAACTGTTCAGACCAATCTATTGGGGCAGGATAAGACTTTGGATAATATTTTTTTATATGTGCTAATTGGGCTGCTTTTACAATTGCTGTATCTAAACCTCCTAAGGCATCTACTAACCCTATACGTTTAGCGTCTTCACCTGTATATACATGTCCTTGAGCCAATTCTTCTACCTTATTTATATTCATCTTGCGACCCTGTGCTACTCTACTTTTAAAAGTCATATAGCCGCGATCGATATACATTTGAAGCATATTAAGTTCTTCGGAATTAAATGGACGTACTACAGAACCAAAAGTAGAATTTTTATTTGTTTTAACTTCGTCTAATTTCAATCCTAACTTGTCTTTGTATAAACTACTTAAATCAGGAAACATACCAAAGATACCTATTGAGCCTGTCACTGTTGTAGGCTCGGCTACTATCCAGTTGGCAGGGGCTGAAATATAATAACCTCCTGAAGCTGCATAACCTCCCATACTAACTACAACAGGTTTCTTTTTACGTAACTCGGTCAATTGATGCCATATTTGTTCTGAAGCGTATGCAGAACCACCACCAGAATTAACTCGTAAAACTACAGCTTTTACTTTATCATCATTCATCAACCCCTCTAAATCCTTTGTTACTTTTTGAGCATCAATAACACTTTTATTTTTAATATTATTAGACAACTCTCCATCTACAATATCCCCACAAGCATAATAAACTGCTACTTCGTCTCCCTCTGTAGAAATATCTGAAATATTTTTCATATCAGAAAGACTAACTTGATTTACTAATTGGTCTTTATCAATATTAAGACGTTTTTTTACAACATCTTTAACTTGATCTGTATACAATAAACCATCTATAAGTCCTAATTTTATATAATCTTTAGCTGAACGCCATGTTATCATCTCATCTGCATAAGCGTTAAGTGTTTTTTTACTTAAATGTCTACTATTACCAACTTCGTTTACTATGTTATTCCAAATTTCTTCAATTAATACTTTTGTTTGTGCCTTATCGGCATCACTCATTTTTGTTCCTGTAAATGTTTCGGTTGCACTCTTATATTTTCCAACCTTGCTAACTTGCATCTTTACACCTACTTTAGCTAACAAATCTTTTAAATAAACACGCTGCACACTAAGACCATGCCAATCTAATTGACCTTGAGGATTTAAATATATTTTATCGGCAACTGAAGAAATATAATAACTCATTTGTGTATAAGTATCTGCATATGCTATTATCCATTTTCCGCTTTTCTTAAAATCTAATAATGCATTTCGAGCCGCTTGTGCTGATGCATAAGAATCTGTTGCAAATGCCCCTGCTTCTATATAAACTCCTTTAATCTTATCATCTGACTTAGCTTTTTTCAATCCAACTATTAGATCTTCAAGACTTGGGGAGTTAGATGATACTTCATTAAATACCTTGTCAATAATATTATCAGTTTTGCGTTCTTCCATCATACCAGATAGATTAATTGTTAAAACAGAATTATCAGATATTTCCGGTTTAGAACTTGTTGTAAAAAGTATACTTACAAAACCTATAATACCTAATATAAACATAAGAACAGAGAAGACAATTAGCCCTACTACTGTAGATAATACATTTTTTAAAAAGTCTTTCATTTAGATTTATTTTAGCCGTAATTTATAATTTTCTACTTTAACATAAATATATGCAAGTAAAAAATGTATATAGTACTATATTAATTTATTTATACTTTATTATGCAAAGATATATAAAATATTATAATTGTCAAATTTTATTTTTATTATTGCAATATAATGGGTTGTTATATGTATATTTTTAAATTATTTTTACAACTGTGTAAAAGATAGCATAATAAGTATAAATATGAATATAACATATCTAAATTACTTAATTAAGTAATAAAATATTAACTTTGCACCGTGAAATGATTTAAAAGCTAATTTGTATTATGGTAAAAATTACATTTCCTGATGGCTCTGTCCGTGAATATGAACAGGGCATTACTGGTTATCAAATTGCCGAGAGCATATCACCTGCTCTCGCTCGCAACGTTGTATCTTGCGGTATTAATGGTGTTACAACAGAGTTAAATAGACCTATAAATAAAGATTCTAAAATAACTCTATATAAATTTGAAGACCCTGAAGGTAAACATACTTTTTGGCATTCTTCAGCCCACTTATTAGCAGAAGCATTGAAAGCACTTTATCCAGGCATACAGTTTGGATTTGGTCCAGCAATAGAAAATGGATTCTTCTATGATGTGCAAACTGCTAATGGTGAAGTTATCTCAGAGAACGATTTCCCTAAGATAGAAGCAAAGATGATGGAATTAGCTAAAAAGAACTTCCCTATTATACGTCGTGAAGTTCCAAAAGCTGAAGCTGTAAAAGAATTTACAGAAGATAAACAAACTTATAAAGTAGAGCATATTGTAGAAGATCTTGAGGATGGAACTATATCTACTTATTCGCAAGGAGACTTTACTGATCTTTGCCGAGGACCGCATCTTGTTTCAACAGGAGCTATTAAAGCTGTAAAACTAACAAGTGTGGCAGGAGCCTTTTGGCGTGGAGATGCTAAGAGTGACCAACTGACACGTATATACGGAATTACTTTTCCTAAGAAAAAGATGTTGGATGAATATCTTGCAATGTTAGAAGAGGCTAAGAAGCGTGATCATCGTAAGATAGGAAAAGAAATGGAACTATTTATGTTCTCGGAAAAAGTTGGTAAAGGGCTACCAATATGGCTACCAAAAGGAACACAACTAAGATTACGCTTACAAGAAATATTACGTAAACTACAAAAGCCTTATAACTATAAAGAGGTTATAACACCAGGTATAGGAGGAAAAAACCTTTACGTTACTTCGGGACACTATGCCCATTATAGCAAAGACGCATTTCGTCCAATATCTACACCTGAAGAGGGAGAGGAATATATGCTTAAACCTATGAACTGCCCTCATCACTGTGAAGTATTTGCGTATAAACCTCGTTCTTACAAAGACCTTCCACTACGCATTGCTGAATTTGGTACTGTTTTTAGATATGAAAAAAGTGGAGAGCTACATGGATTAACTCGTGTAAGGTCATTCACTCAAGATGATGCACATATTTTTGTTAGACCAGATCAAGTTAAAACTGAATTTGAAAACGTTATTGATATCATTCAAAAAGTATTTATAACATTTGGGTTTAAAAACTATGAAGCACAAATTTCACTAAGAGACCCAGAAGATAAAGAAAAATATATTGGCTCTGATGAAATATGGAAGGTTAGTGAACAAGCTATAAAAGATGCGTGCAAAGAAAAAGGGCTTAATGCTAAAGTTGAAGTAGGAGAAGCTGCATTCTATGGACCTAAACTTGACTTTATGGTGAAAGATGCAATTGGTAGACGGTGGCAGCTTGGAACAATACAAGTAGACTACAATCTGCCTAATAGGTTTAAACTTGAATATACAGCTGAAGATAACACTAAACAAACTCCTGTAATGATTCACCGAGCTCCATTTGGTTCGCTTGAGCGCTTCACTGCGGTACTTATAGAGCATACAGCGGGACATTTCCCACTATGGTTAACACCTGATCAAGTGGTTATTTTGCCTGTATCTGAAAAATATAATGACTATGCTCAAGAACTTAAAACCTACTTTGAAGACAAAGATTTACGTGTTTCTGTTGATGATAGAAATGAGAAAGTTGGACGTAAAATACGTGATAATGAGTTAAAACGTATTCCTTATATGCTCATAGTAGGAGAAAAGGAAAAAGCCGATGGACTTGTTTCAATGCGCCAACAAGGTGGGGGGGAACAAGCAACAATGAGCAAAGCTGATTTTGCTAAACGTCTTAATGATGAAGTTGCAGAACAACTAAAAAATATATATTAAATTGAATTTCTTTTATTGAATAAAAATAAGCGATAGAAATCATTTTCTATCGCTTATTTTTATGAGTAATGTCGCTACTCTTGCCTTAGACAATAATAGCGGTTATCTCTATAGTTTTTGTATTGTTTCCTTTGGGACAATTTTTAAGTACAAAGACACCCAAACTCAATTGGGATGTTTAGAATAAGTAAAAAATATATACAAAAATTAATTTAATTTTTTCGTTCTTTTATAGTACTGTAACATAGCAAATATTCGATAGTTAAAAACATTTTTCTTGCAAAATATCATTTTATAACTATTTGTAAAACAGAGTTTTATAAAATACTTAACAAACTCAATAATAGTTTAAGTTAATCGGCAACTACGTTTCTTATAGAACCTCATCAGTCGTTTTACTTAAACCTCATCAGTCGTTTTACTTAAACTATCTCTATGGAGTTAAGTAAAACTGTTTTATAACATGTTTTCGTAATAAAATATATTTACAAATATTGTTTGTAATACCAAGATATAAAAATAAACAAAAACAAATTGTAGAGAATAATCAACACTATAGGCTACATAAGAGAAAGGCAGCAAAAGGATAAAAAAAATGGAGTGAACCATACTATTGAGCTACTGAAGTAACAAAAAAGCGAGTGTGTCAAAAATTGACACACTCGCTTTAACTTTCATATATAAAAAACTTTTACTATACAGCACTATTTTCTAAATAATACATCCCACTTCTTATCCTGTAATATCCTCAACAGGATTATCTTGAGAACCATCGCCATTTTCGATAAATATTGGTGGTAATAAATCATCTCCACCATCACCATTTTTAATCTGATACTTAGACGGTCCAACTAATAGATTTTCGTCTTCCAACCTTATCACATTAAATATAGGCTTAATATATATTTTTTTCATATTATTATCTATTTAATATACCATTACCTTTTTTCCATCTACAATATACATTCCAGCGGGCAAACTTTTTACATCTATACCGTTAGATAACTTCTGTCCCGATATAGAATAAACAGCTTTTTGTTTATTTATATAATTATTATTACTACTATCGTGGATAACTTGGATATTGTCCGTTTCTGAGTTATTACCTTCACCTATAATGGATAGCATAGGATTAGCATATCCAGCAGACACAGCTTCTGTGTAATCAATATAGAAACGAAGTCCTAAAAGATCAAATGGTTGTGTTAGTCTACGCAATTTACCTTTATGCATCACATAAATATAATTATTTTTACTTGCTTGTATCTGACCATACGTTGCTCCAGCTTGCTTGGTGTGATACCACAAATTAGGATGTATTGTTAATGATTTACCATTACGATCATATTTTTTTATTGGCTCTTCTTTTACATCGTTTTTATTAAAATGTGTCATAGGAATAATAAAGTTTGGTCCATCTGTTTTTACCGTATCACCATCTAATGTAAAATCCCAAACAATATGATAGCGACGACCTTCTTTGGAAGGCAATATTAGATAAGGTTTATTTTTTTGTATAACAACTTCATTCCATGGTTTACTAATAAGGTTAATAGACTTAAATACTATGGTTTGCCCTTTTTGTATGTCAAGGTTGTCAAGTTCTGCTAACTTTACATCATTACCAAAAGCAGTACACACTTGGTCTTTGTTTAAATCTAAAGGTAATGTTATAGAATTCCATTTGTTTGCCAAAACTGTACGTTCTAATACTAAAGGCTTAAATATCTTCACCTCTGGGTCATATGTATTTATCGAACCATAATTTTCTGAAATAAGATAAGGAGTACCTACATATTTTAACTGCATATTATCAAATGATACCCAGTCGTTGTCATTTCCTCCTTCATGCTTAATACCAACTTTTATTCTCTGCCCTTGATTTACTCTAATAATAACTTTGCAACTATAATTTTGAAAATTAGACCAATAACATATACCTGCACTGGTCTTGTCAGTTGGACGCTTTCCCTCTGGCAAAGCGTCTATAGGTAACAAAGGATTTGAAACAAACTGTTTTTCAGAAGGCCTATCTGAGTTATTTGCTTCAGCATAAAGATAAGCATTTCCTTTTTTATTACCATTTTTCTTGTAAAATCCCTGAATTGTTACTTCATAATATCCGTTTACATCCATTGGTTCTGTTTCCTGCCATATATGACCATTAGCACCATTTATGTTACCAGTATAAAAAGCTCCATATAGAGCATTGTAATATGCGGAAGAACCAGGTGTATCATTAGATGTAAAGTCGTCATATTCTTTTTGAGTTACAGTATAATCCGTATTAGGATTTTCGTAGTTTAAGCTACCTCGATTGTTAGCAATGATAACATTACCTTCCGTCTTCCAATTACTATAACTCATTCCCGGTTTCTTATGAATTTCTCCTTGTTGTGTATACATAGGAACACGACTGAAGTTTTGTTCCTTTAGATAGAACGTAGCATTTAAAGGATGAAAATAATCTACTATTTTTGTTAAAGCATCATTATTAAATTGCTTAATAATATCTTTTCTAGTAACTACTATCCATTGATAATTTTCATCGTTTTTAGCTTTGTTTGGATCAATTTCATCACAAATAAGTGTATATTTACGCAAATCGTTTTTGCGCTGTTGCCCCCATATACGTCCTAAAAAAGCTCTTTTCCCATTCTTATTATAAACAAAAATGTTATAACGCTTAGTCTTTTCAATAGGCTTAAAATACCAAGTTATAGAGCCTTGCTTTTTAGTCTCATCTTCTTGAACACGGTCAGTTATCACTCCGTTATTATCGTTATTACCCATACCCCACAACCAAGCTACTTTGTTGTTAACATGTATTCGTTCATCAGGATTAGTATATATCCAAGTTTTTATACATTTTTTATCGCCACCCGTTTTTATATTTTGTAAACTCTTTAAATACAAAGGCATTCCAACCTCAAATAATGTTCCTTCTACACCCCAGTGTCCAAACGAGTTAAAATAACAGTTAACATTACCTTTCTCTTTTCCTGCTTGTACATTATAAAGAAATACGGTATTTTCATTAGTTACAGGTTTGACTTTTCCGTATATAAAATACAGAGATGTCTCGTTCCACAAGTCATGTCCTTCCCATGGAATATTATCGCCTGCAAATATATTTTGCGATACTATGGTTAAAAGTGCAAAAATAGAAGCACTTAATAATTTATGTTTTTTCTTCATGTTAAAATAAAAATGTTAAGTTATAATATTTATTTAGTGATATAAAAAAATCTTCTTTACAAGTTAATCATATAAAGCCAAATTAATAATTGGCAATATACAATTATGGTGAAGAAGAAGTATAGTCGGTATAGAAATACGAAAAGTTGTTGCACAACAATGAATGTATATATGCAATACAACTATATATAAGTAAATATTTAGTAAATAATGTTAAATTATGGGGGGGGTAAACAAATGCTTCTTTATATTATATAATGTTAACAAAGAAACAGATTTGTCAATAATATATATTTTTGTCAATAATATATATTGCATTTTATCATATTTAAATATAGATGTTTGAGTATATCTGTACTTATTTAGCAGAACATCCATAGTTATTATTTCTTTAATAAAATAATGTGAGTTACTTATGTATTTATTTTATTTCGCGGTAAAAATAGTTATTATTCTTTGATAAAAGAAATATTTTTAGTTTTATTATGATAAAATTCACATTCAAACATAATTTTATTATAATATATATCAAAATATATTATTATTCAATAAATAAAAAGACTGATACCTCTTTAAAAAGTATCAGTCTTATAATAATTTAAGAAATTTAATTTTAAATTCCTAATTTCTTACGTATGTTAGCAGGGATAGCATTTTTATTAACAATGTAGTCCATTGTAGAAGCAGCTATAAAAGTTTTAGTCATATACCAAATACCTTTATAAGCACCAGTTTCTCCCCAAGAGTTTTTAACCATATAATACTCTTTTCCAAACTGGTCTTTAGCAATTCCAAAAATATGCATACCATGGTCGTCTGTTAATTCCCAGTTGTCAAAGCGTTCTTGACGCAATTCCTGTGTAGCTTTAACCTCTGGAACTTTAGCACCTAATTCTGCAATAATATCCCTTTGCTTTGCAGGAGAAAGACCTAACCAACGTGCCATATCGCTACCTTGTAAACTGTGTGCTGCAGCTTTACCATCAACCATATAGGCAAGACCATTACGTGTGAAACCCGGTTCACTTACATCACCTCCCCAGCCAATGGTATAACCATTCATTATAGCATTATCTATTATCTCCATCATTTCATTCATAGGAACGTTATAAGATTGAGGGAAACGCCAATTGTCTTGTACTTCAACAGCAAAAGTTGTATAGAAAGGATGATGAGTATAAGAAGTAATTGTTACATAATCATCCCAATTTAACCCAAAGCTATCTGCAAATGTACGTGGAGTGTATTCCTTTCCTTCATACATGAATTTCTCTGGACATTTACCAAGATAAGCATCTAAAACTCCTTGTATTCCTACTTTCCATTGGTTAGAAATTTTCTTAGCTTTACTTCTTGCAACAGCTTCAACCATTGGTGATAGTACAGAGAAAAATTCATTAAAATTGTTTAAAGAGTCACCATACAAAGAACCAGGAAAAGGCATTGCATCCTCTGGACAAATACCATAATTCTTTAAGCAGTAATATGCATCTTCTGCAGAACCGCCTTGAGCAAACTGACAGTCACCATGATAACGTACTACTTGGATAGCACGATCCATATATGTTTTATTAGCAACAAAACTTTCACATAGATTTACTGTCTTACCTGTCTTTTTAAGAATCTCTGATTCAAAATAACTAAGTGTTGAATAATCCCAGCAAGTACCAGAACGACTTTGGTTCTTTATACTCGTAATTGGGTTTTGTTTAATTACTGTAAACACTGGCTTGTTACTCTCTGCTTTAGTGACCTTTTTTTTACTAGCAGAAACGCTTGTTGCAACCATTGTTGCTAAAGCAAAAACTAATAATTTTCTCATAAATTGGTTTTAGTTATTGCCAACTTATTTTCTTCTATATAAGTTGGCAATTAATGTTTAATAATAAGTTTAATAAAAAAATTAGATTTATATATTTAATAATTTATCTATTTAATGATATGTATTCTTCTACATCTTTTGGTTTATAAGGTATAACCTTTTTACCTATTATGCGGCAACCATCATGTGTAATAAGTAAATCGTCTTCGATTCTTATTCCTCCAAAGTTTTTATATTCGTCTAATTTGTCAAAATTCAAGAAGTCTGCACAGTGTTTCTTTGCTCTCCACTCGTCTATAAGGGCAGGTATAAAGTATATACCAGGCTCATCTGTTACAACAAATCCTTCTTGAAGACGTCTTCCCATTCGTAAACAGTTTGTTCCAAATTGCTCTAAATTAGGGCGTACTTCATCATCAAAACCTACATATATTTGTCCTAATGGCTCCATATCGTGTACATCTAACCCCATCATATGTCCTAAGCCATGAGGTAAAAACATTGCATGAGCACCAGCAGATAAAGCATCATCGGTATTTCCTTTAGCTAAGCCTAATTCCTTCATACGGTCAAATATTATCCGACATGCTTCAAAGTGTACTTCCTTATATGTTATACCTGGTCTTGATATTTCTAAAGCTTTATCATGAGCAGCAGCAACAGAATTGTAGATATCTAATTGACGTTGTGTATATTTACCATTAACTGGGAATGTTCGTGTATTGTCAGAACAGTAATGATTCATGCTTTCAGCTCCACTATCGCATAGAACTAAACGCCCAGATTCTAACTTATTCATTGAAGGACAGCCATGCATTATTTCTCCATGTTGTGATAAAATAACTGGAAATGAAACCATTGAACCATAAGAATTTGCAATTCCTTCAACCTGACCAGCAACATATTTTTCTGTAACTCCTGGACGTGCTAACTTCATTGCAGTGGTATGCATCATATAACCTACTTCGGCTATAGCTTCCAATTCTTCTATTTCTTCAGGTGTTTTAACTGAACGCATCTTTACAATTGCATGAATCAGTTCTAAACTTGCTGCATCTTTTTGTTTATATGGATGTATTCCTAAGAGATCTAAAATTTGAATTTGGATATCATGTCTATAAGGTGGTAAAAAGTGTATTTTACGGTGTTGACTTATAGCTTTATCACAAATACTTTTTAGTTCTTCCATTGGGGCAGAAGAATAAACACCTACTTGAGCAGCAAGATCCTTTACACTATCTACGCTACCAAACCAAACTATATCTTCAATATCGATATCGTCTCCTATCAACATTTCTTTATCGGCATCAATATCTATAACACCTACTAAACCATCTCGCTTTTGACCAAAGTAATAAAGAAATGATGAATCTTGACGGAATGGAGAATAAGTATTTGCAGGTCCATTAACTGGTGCTTCATTATTCCCAAATAATAAAATAATACCTTCTTTAACCAACTTCTTTAGTTGATTTCTACGATTTTCATAAATTTCTTTTTTAAACATTTTGTTTTCCTCATATTAGTTCTTTTGCAAAGATAAGACTTTTTTATAAAAATATCCAAATATTTTAACTTTTAGTAGTTTAGGATATATTTCTTAAATAATATTTACATTGTATTTACTATTTTTGATTTATAGTATAATATTGTTATATATAGTTATATATAGTTATATATAATTTGCTTCTTATATATAACCTTGAGGTCTTATTTAAGTATATCAGGTCTTAATCGCTTAGTTCTCTCTACAGCTTGCTCCATTTCCCACTGTTGTATTAGGGCATCGTTCCCACTAAGAAGTATCTCCGGAACTTTCCAACCTTTATATTCTCTTGGGCGAGTATAAATGGGTGCTGAAAGTAAATTGTCTTGATAGCAATCAGATAATGCGCTTTGTTCATCTCCTATAACTCCAGGAATGAGTCTTACTACTGCATCTGTAATAATAGCAGCTGGTAGTTCTCCACCTGTTAGTACATAATCGCCAATAGATATTTCTAATGTTATAAGGTGGTCCCTAACTCGCTGATCAATACCCTTATAATGTCCTGCAAGGATGATAATATTTTCGTAGAGGGACATATCATTAGCCATTTTCTGTGTAAATTGCTTTCCATCTGGTGAGGTAAATATCACTTGGTCATAATGTCGCTTACTCTTTAGTTCTGTTATACATCTATCTATAGGCTCTATTTGCATAACCATACCTGCCTGCCTACCAAATGGATAGTCGTCTACCCTACGCCACTTGTTAGTAGAATAATCTCTAAGATTGTGAAGATGTATCTCTGCTAAACCTTTTGTTTGAGCTCGTTCCAGTATACTTTTATTCACAAAGCTTTCAAGCATATCTGGATGTACTGTTATTATATCTATTCTCATTATTTGGCAAAGTTAAATAATAATTAAATAATAAATTATTATTGCTAATAAGCTTATTTTTTTTTAACAACCTATATTATCTCCTTACTAAAAATATAATAATATGATATACTGACATATATAATAACTTTTATATTATCTATTAACATATACTTATGACTTAATAGATATTATTAGGGCAACATTATAAACTTATAGTTATCCACTTTTAATAAAAGAAAATAACTTAAAACATAAAATATATTTTTCTTTTCTTATCTTTGCAATAAATTAAACAAAAAATAATGGAATACTATATCAATATTAATAATGAAAAACGAGGTCCATACAATATACAAGAGCTTGGACAAAGAGGTATAAATGCGACAACATTAGTCATGGAAGTAAACTCTGATAAATGGGTTCCTGCATGGCAAATTGAAGAACTTAGAGATTTATTATCAAAAGATAGCGTAAAGCCAGTAATAGGTGAACCTATTGAGGATTTAACAAATAATAATACTGCGCAATATGTAACAGCAGAACCTGTATATAATAATCAACAAATGCCAACAAAAAAAGATAAAAGAGGTTGGTTGATAGCTATAATAATTATAGCTTTTATTATTATAGCAGCAATTTTAATAATATCTTGTCCGACAGAGTCTGATCATAAAGAAGCAATGGAAGAGACGGCTATGATTAATATTAACGATAGCTCTGAAAACTATAAGAATTTAAATTTATCTACAAATAATAATCTGTCAGACAATTTTAAGGCAAATATTAGTGACTTCATTAAAAAATATATGGATGACTACTTTAGCCAAAGTCTACATGTAGATAATTATCTTTTCTTTTCTGTCGGTAAAATAAGAGTATTCCATGATAAGAAAATTGCTGTTTCTTTTGGTATTCTTGGACATGTATATACTATAAACAAAACTCTGCTGAATAATTTTTTTACAGAATTTATAAACTCTATAAATACTAAAAAAATAGAGCAGTTCCTCGAACCAAATATAAAAGAAAAAATAAAAAAAGATATTCCAGAATCTGCTAACGATATTATAAAATCAATAACTGGAAAAAATGCTGAAGATCTTTTAAATGATATTGAAGATAATATTCCGTCAACAGATTCTATTGATGCATATTAATATCATTTTGAATACGAAATACAACTAACTAAAAAAAAAACGATATATAAAAAATAGTATAAACAACTGAAATTTTTATATTGAATTAGCTTTAAACTTTACAATAAATTTGTGTTCTAACCATCTATATTATTGAATACAAATAACAATATAAAAGAAATGCACCAATTATATATACCATTTTCATATTATATATTATTAAGATTAAAGCTAAAATAAAGAAAGTAACTTTCGTATAATTTTTATAAATTTGCAACTCAAAACAAACTAAATATACGTTGATGAAAGCTAATAATTCTATACAAATGTTTGCTGATTACGAAGGAGATTTACCAGAAGTAGATATAAAATTAGAAGGCGAGGTTCCAGTCTTAGTAACCAGAAACCTTGTTATGTTTCCAGGAATACTAATGCCAGTTTTGGTTGGTAGAAAAGCTACATTAAAATTAGTAAAGTTCTTAGAGAAAAATCAAAACACAACTATTGCCGTATTTAGTCAAAAAGATGGAAATATAGATGACCCACATGAAAAAGATCTACATCGTATTGGTATATATGCTCGATTAGTACGTACATTTGATATGCCATCACCAAATCCTAACGAAAAAAATAAAACAGTTATATTACAAGGTTTAGGAAGATGTGCTTTAGAAAAAATTGTATCAGAAAATCCACACATGATAGGTAAAACAAATAGCCTACCAGAAGAGCTTGCAAGTAAAGATGACAAGGAGTTCATAACAGCTGTCAACGATATGAAACAGACAGCCAAAGAGTATATACATGGATGTGAAGAGCTTCCTGATGATGCACAATTTGCACTTGATAATATAACAAATCCTATAGTAGCTATTAATTATATATGCGCAAATATGCCTTTTAGTACTATAGAAAAAATAAACCTTCTAAAAGAAGACTCTATTAAAGACAGGCTATTCAAATTAATGAAAACACTTAATAGAGAAATACAATTTCAAAAACTAAAACAAAATATTAGATCAAAAACACGTAATGACCTTGACGAGCAACAGAAGGAATATTTTTTACACCAACAAATTAAAAATATACAAGAAGAATTAGGAAATGGGGACTACTCTCCAGAAAAAAAAGAACTAAAAGAAAAAGCTAAAAATAAAAAGTGGTCAGACACTATAAAAGATACATTTGAAAAAGAATTAAATAAATTAGATACTTTAAATCCACAAAGCCCAGAGTATAGTGTTCAAATTAACTATTTACAAACTATGGTTAATCTACCATGGAATGAATATACTGAAGATAATTTAGATCTAAGACGGGCAAGACGAATACTTGATAGTAATCATTATGGGATGGAAAAAGTTAAAGAACGTATTCTTGAATACTTAGCTGTTCTTAAACTAAAAGGAAATATGAAATCACCCATAATATGTTTGTATGGTCCTCCAGGTGTTGGTAAAACAAGTTTGGGGAAAAGTATAGCAAAGGCTATGAAAAGAAACTATGTTCGCATATCATTAGGTGGATTACATGATGAATCAGAAATACGTGGACATAGACGTACATATATAGGAGCAATGCCTGGACAAATAATAAAAAATATACAAAAAGCAAGCTCTTCAAATCCTGTATTCGTTTTAGATGAAATAGACAAAGTATCACAAAATACAATACAAGGAGATCCCTCATCAGCACTATTAGAAGTATTAGATCCAGAGCAAAATAATTCATTTCATGATAACTATTTAGATGTTGACTATGATCTATCAAAAGTAATGTTCATAGCTACTGCTAATGATTTAAACTCTATACCAAGTCCGCTATTAGATAGAATGGAATTAATAGAAGTATCTGGTTATATAACAGAAGAAAAAATAGAAATAGCCAAACGCCATCTTATTCCAAAAGAATTAGAAAATACAGGATTAACAGCTATTGAACCTAATATAAAATTCAATAAGAACGCCTTAGAAGTATTGATAGAAAATTATACAAGAGAAAGTGGAGTACGTCTTTTAGAAAAGCAAATTAATAAACTGCTTAGAAAAATGGCATATCAACAAGCAATGGACAATAAACTTAAGTATTATAAGATAACACCAAAAGAAATTGAATCATTGTTAGGCAACCCTCCATTCTATCGTGATATATATCAAGGTAATGATTATGCTGGTGTTGTTACAGGATTAGCATGGACAAGCGTTGGTGGTGAAATTCTATTCATAGAGACATCATTATCCAAAGGAAAAGCAAATAAACTTACATTAACAGGAAACCTTGGAGATGTAATGAAAGAATCTGCTATAATAGCTTTAGAGTATGTTAAAGCTCATATTGACAAGCTTAATGTTAGCTATAAAATATTTGATAACTGGAACATACATATTCATGTTCCAGAAGGAGCAACACCTAAAGATGGACCATCTGCAGGTATTACTATTGCAACAAGTATTGCCTCTGCTATAACTCAACGGAAAGTACGTAAAAATACTGCAATGACTGGAGAAATAACTTTACGTGGCAAGGTATTACCAGTAGGAGGTATAAAAGAAAAAATACTTGCGGCTAAACGTGCAGGTATTACAGATATTGTTATGTGTAAAGAAAATCGAAAAGATGTTGAAGAGATATTAGAAAAATATCGCAAAGGTTTAGAATTTCACTATGTAGAAAATGTTATGGATGTTTGGGACTTTGCACTAACAAACGAATTTGTTGAAAATCCTATTGACTTTACAGTAAAAGACGAAAAAACTAAATCTTAGTCAATAATAGAATTATTCCACAATAAATAATGAATTTCAAAATTCAAAATATTGATACATCAAGTGATGCAAGAGCGGGCATAATAACAACAGAACATGGAGAAATAAAAACTCCAATTTTTATGCCTGTAGGTACAGCTGGTACTGTAAAAGGTGTTCACTTTGCTGAACTTAAAAAACAGGTAAAGGCACAAATTATCTTAGGTAATACATATCACTTGTATTTACGTCCAGGTTTGGATGTACTTAAAAGCGCAGGAGGACTGCATAAGTTTAATGGCTGGGATAGACCGATACTTACAGATTCTGGGGGCTTTCAAGTATTTTCACTAACAGGTATTAGAAAGCTGTCAGAAAAAGGTTGTGAATTTAGAAGCCACATTGACGGCTCGAAACATTTCTTTACGCCAGAAAATGTAATAGATACAGAAAGAATAATAGGTGCTGATATTATTATGGCTCTTGATGAATGTCCATCAGGTAAAAGTGATTATGATTATGCAAAAAAGAGCTTAGCACTAACTCAACGTTGGTTAGAACGCTGTATTAAGCGATTTAACGAAACAGAACCGCTATATGGTTACAACCAATCTCTGTTCCCTATTGTACAAGGATGTACTTACAAGGATTTACGCAGTGAAGCTGCAAAATACATTGCTGATAAAAATGCGGATGGTAATGCTATCGGAGGACTAGCTGTTGGAGAACCAACAGAAGTAATGTATGAAATGATTGAAATTGTAAATAGTATTCTCCCAAAGAATAAACCACGTTATTTAATGGGAGTAGGTACACCACAGAATATATTAGAAGGTATAGAGCGTGGTGTTGATATGTTCGACTGCGTTATGCCTACACGCAATGGTCGTAATGCAATGCTATTTACATATAATGGTACTATGAACATGAAAAATAAAAAATGGGAAAAAGATTTTTCTCCCATTGATTCAGAAGGGTGTGAAATAGATCTAATAACCTCAAAAGCTTATCTACACCACTTGTTCAAGGCAGGGGAATTATTAGCTATGCAGATAGCCAGTATACACAACATTGCATTTTATCTTAGATTAGTTACCGATGCACGCAACCATATAAAAAATGGTGATTTTGTGCAATGGAAAAATTCTATAATAAAACAATTAGGAGAACGAATCTAAGTTAAGGTAAGGACTATGAAATTTAATTTCCATAAGGAAAAAGAAAAACTTAATAAAATAGTAAATAGTTCAATTACACAAAAGCTATTAAAAATAATTAATAATCTGTTTAAATGGTTATTAAAGAAAAGTAAATGGTTATATCCTAAAAGATGGGTTAGCATATTAGATTGGTATATAATTAAAAAATTTATAGGAACATATATATATTCAACTGCACTAATTATATCAATATCTATAGTTTTTGATTTTAATGAAAATTTATCTAAATTTACACAAAATCATGCACCATGGAAAGCTATAGTATTTGACTATTATGCTAATTTTATACCATACTATGCAAACTTATTTTCTCCTCTTTTTGTATTCATAGCTGTTATTTTTTTTACATCGAAACTAACTGGAAACTCTGAAATAATTGCTATGCTCGCTTCTGGAGTATCGTTTAAAAGACTAATGAGACCATATATGATTTCATGTATATTAATAGCAAGTATTACATATTTTCTTAACAGTTCAGTAATACCACATAGTAATGTTATAAGACAAAATTTTGAATCACTATATCGTAACTCAAAGAAAAATACATCAGCAGAAAATGTACAGCTAAAAGTGAATAGAAATACTGTAGCTTATATACAGCACTACGATGACCAATATAAATGTGGATATGGCTTTTCATTGGACAGATTTGAAAATAAAAAACTTGTTGATCATCTAACGGCAACAGAAATACAATATGATACTATTTCGGAAACAAAATATCATTGGAAATTAAGTAATTGGAAAAAAAGAAAGTTACGAAATCTTAAAGAATATATAACAACAGGTGGAGAATTAGATACGATAATATCAATGGAACCTACAGACTTAGTTTATTCTAAAGGTCAACAAGAAACATTTACTTCAAGTGAATTAAAGTCATATATATCAAAACAATCAAGCAGAGGCTCTGGGAATGTAGTCAGATATGAGGTTGAATATTATAAGCGTATAGCTATGTCGTTTTCTTCATTTATCCTAACAATTATAGGAGTCTCTTTATCTACACGAAAAAGAAAAGGAGGAATGGGATTATATTTAGGTATAGGATTGGCACTAAGTTTTAGCTACATACTACTTCAAACCATTTCTGCAACTTTTGCAATAAACGCATCTACTCCACCTGAATTAGCCGCATGGATACCAAACATCGTTTTTGCTATTATTGCATACTTTTGTTATCGACAAGCTCCAAACTAATAAAATTTTAACCTATTATGTCTTTCTAACATAAGAAAAAATAAATATGAAATTTGAAGATTTAGATTTAAATGATAATGTGCTTGATGCGCTATATGATATGCGCTTCTCAAACTGCACACCTATACAAAAAAAATGTATTCCAGAGATACTTAAAGGCAAAGATATCTTAGGAGTGGCACAAACAGGAACTGGTAAGACTGCAGCATACTTATTACCAATACTCTCTAAACTTGCTGATGGAGGATATCCTGAAAATTGCATACATGGTATTATAATGGCACCAACAAGAGAATTGGCTCAACAAATAGACCAAAGCGCACAAGGATTTGCTTATTATCTTAATAATATTTCATGTGTAGCTGTATATGGTGGAAATGATGGAAATAGATATGAACAAGAAATAAAGAGTTTAAAATTAGGAACAGATTTAATAATTGCTACCCCTGGACGTTTTATTTCACATATATCTTTAGGTAATGTTGATTTATCAAAAGTTAGTTTTTTTGTTCTTGATGAAGCAGACAGAATGTTAGATATGGGATTTGCTGATGACATAATGACTATTTTTAAAAAATTACCATCTAACTGTCAAATAATAATGTTCTCTGCTACTTTCCCTGAAAAAATAGAACAGCTAGCAAAACACTTATTGAAAAATCCATCTATAATAAAACTATCAATAAATAAACCTGCAAAAAATATAAAACAACTTGCATATATATGCTATGAAACACAAAAGTTAGAAATAATAAAAAATATATTCCAAAAAGAAAATATAAAAAGAGTAATCATTTTCTCAAGCTCAAAACAAAAAGTAAAACAAATTGTAGCCTCTCTAAAAAGAAAAAATATAAAATGTGGGGAAATGCATTCTGACTTATCTCAAGAAGAGCGTAACAATATAATGTATAAATTTAAAAGCAATCAAATAGATGTACTCGTAGCAACAGATATTATAGCACGTGGAATAGATATTGATGATATTTCTATGGTAATAAATTATGATGTTCCACATGAAGCGGAGGACTATGTTCATCGCATAGGACGTACTGCAAGGGCAGAGAAAAAAGGTATAGCAATAACTTTTGTTAATGAAGATGATATGAATAGCTTTAATCAAATAGAAAATTCGCTTAATACCGAAATAAAAAAAGCTAAATTACCAAAAGATATTGGAACAACACCTATATATCATACTACAAAAGCAAAGAGAAAAACAGGATATAAACAAGAAAATAATAATTCAAGAAAGGAACAAAATAATAAAAAACAAACTAAATATAAAAAAGATAGTAAAAAGTATAGAGAAAATACAAATAATAAAAAATCTAAAAATAAAAAAATAGAAATATCATCTACAAATACTTATAAAGCGAAGATACAACAAAATAAAAATAAAGATAATAGCAAACAGATATACACAAAAAAATCTGCAAAAACAACTAACGAAAGAGAAATAGTAAAAGGAAATAAAAGCTATAAAAGCAATAAATATACAATACAGGATGAAAATATTCAGACTAAAAATAAGAAAACTGATATTAAAAATTTAATAAAAAAACCATTTATATGGATAAGTAAATTAATAAAATAATAAAATTTTACTTATCTATTATTTGCTAATAGGCTTTAAATAAAGGTAGTGTAATTTCAACTGTGTCAAGGCTCTACTTCTTTATATTGCTGTCCGGTAAAATGACTATCTTTGCTCATGGTTATGTTTTATTTTAGTAAAAACAAAGATAACCAAAAGGGCTGATACCTCGTGAGATGTGTTAGCCCTAATTTATTTTGTTTGAAAAAGTTTTACCGGACAGCAATATTAGGAAATAGCAAAGCCCTGGCTTGAGAAAGTCGAGGCTTTGTGCATAAAAAAGAGGATGTGTACATTTTGACACACCCTCATTATGTTTTTAGCGAAGAAGCAAGCTCCTATCCATGTGTCAGCCGTATCGTTTAGTTTCGCCCAGATGTCGTTTGCCCGGTAAACCCTCTTGGAGGTTCCAAACGTGGCTTCAATCCAGTTCCTCTCACCGACAGCCCTTCTCTTGTCCTCCGCATGCTCATCGTTTTCTTCTTTCGGTGGCCGGCCAAGCGGATGGTTGTAACAGTCGACGTGGCATGCCTTGATATACTTTCTGTTCTCCTTTCCAAGGTAGAGCTTGTCGGCCTGAACCTCCTGCGGGAGCATGCCGAAACGCTTTTTGTAGAGTTCCATCTGGGTGACGAGGTCGGACGACTCGTTGTATGCGTCCCAGTTGAGATGATCCACATAAGTGTAGCCGTGGACGATGCTGGCACCAACCTTTGCCCCAAACTCGACCTTGGTCTTTGCCTTGCCCCTGACGATGGGACGGAGGTGAGGTTGGTAGATACTGATGATGCGGTCGGCACATCTGCGGACATTCTGCTCAAACATCATTTTCTGCTGTTCGTACATCTTGAATGCTGCATTGAGGCATTTAAAGTCATGACGACTGAAACATGAGAGAAGGTCACTTGTATGTCTGTCGATAAAATCAATAAACATCTGGAAATCAGCCTTCAAGCAACGTGTCTGGATCAGCCTAGTCTTGTCTATGAGCTTCTTCCTCTTGCGCTTTTTCTTAATCAAGCAGATCGTAAGTTAAAAATGGTTATTACGAATAAAGTATTTAAGAGTGAGGCTCATACCACTTTAAGGTTCTTCCTCAAGCGTATCTCCGCCCTCAGCAGGCTTATGTCCACCACCAAATGGGCTTGTGGCACAAAGCGAATACTCTACTGCAATGCAAACTATCTTAGGACAAATGTAAGCCGACTTTCTACGTGCGGCAGTGGATTCTGTTTTACTCATAACGATACAATAAATTTTTATTTTGACTTTTAATTTCTGAATATACAAC